>NZ_JACGVF010000093.1:0-98458 GCF_014077085.1 Colwellia sp. MB02u-9 | reverse complement strand
TTAAGATAAAATGAACTAAGGGTTTTATCTACAGACCAAAGTCAATGCTTTAAGGTTGGACTCAAACTCTCTTAGTTCTCGTCATAGAATAATAGCTCATTACTCTATTTAGAGAGATACAAGGTCGGACTTCACTCCGTCAACCGTGTAGAAAGCAATTAACCCGATGGGCCAACAATATTAGCAGCAGATATTTTGTGTAGGTAGGCATTTTATCGAAAACGGTTTAATTTCATTTAACTTGATGAACTAAAGTCCAAGATTGAACTCTATATTGCCACAGGTGACAATATAGAGTTGGATAATCGTTCTTCTAGTTCGGATTAATACTGTCAGCTCGCACAGATTAAAGCCGATCTACACTTTAATCTGTGCCGCCCAAAATAGGCATGCTAATGTAAATAGTCCCCTTTTTTAAATTAATTCTTTTAATTTATATAATAAATCTAAGGCCATTTTAGGGCTCAAGTCGTTCACCTCTGTTGCACTTAGCTGTTCAACAACCGGGTGTTGGCTATCCATGAGAGACAGTTGTTCAAAAGCTTGGGGAACAGCACTCATCACCGAAGGTGCTTGCATATTTTCAAGTTCAGCTAAACGTTGTTTTGCCCGCACAATGACACTTTTTGGTACGCCAGCAAGTTGCGCCACCTGTAAACCAAAACTCTTACTTGCAGCACCTTCTTGCACTGTGTGCATAAAGACAATGCTGTCACCATGTTCAACAGCGTCAAGATGAACATTCGCTAAAGTATCAATTTGTTCAGCCAGTAAGGTTAACTCAAAATAATGGCTAGCAAAAAGCGTGAAAGCTTTCGTTTTTATCGCTAGCATTTCAGCACAGGCCCAAGCCAGTGATAAACCGTCATAGGTACTGGTGCCTCGACCAATTTCATCTAACAATACTAAACTTTTATTGGTGGCATTATGCAAAATGTTAGCGGTTTCTGTCATTTCTACCATAAAAGTTGAACGACCACTGGCTAAGTCATCAGAAGCGCCAATACGAGTGAAAATTCTATCTACCATGCCTATTTGGGCGGCACTTGCTGGTACATAACAGCCTATATGTGCCAGTAGCACAATTAACGCTGTTTGGCGCATATAGGTAGATTTACCGCCCATGTTAGGGCCAGTAATAATCAGCATTTCTCGGCTGCTGTTTAGCACTACTGGATTAGCAATAAAGGGCTCAGCGGTCATTTGTTCTACAACAGCATGACGTCCAGCTTCGATATTAATACCGCTGGCTTCTTGCAGTATAGGTTTAACATAATTTAAGCTTTCGGCCCGTTCGGCAAAAGTATTTAAGACATCAATTTCAGATAGCGATTGCGCAAGGAGCTGCAATTTTTCTAACTCAGGTAATATTTGCTCAAATAACGCTTCATACAAGCGCTTTTCAAGGGCAAGAAATTTACTTTGCGCGGAGAGCACTTTCTCTTCATGTTGCTTCAATTCGTTAGTAATAAAGCGTTCGTTATTTTTTAAGGTTTGTCGACGAATATAATCATCAGGTACATCAATGGCAGAGGTGCGACTCATTTCTATATAGAAACCATGGACTCTATTATAGCCAACTTTGAGTGATTGAATGCCGGTACGTTCTTTTTCGCGTGCTTCAAGTTGCGCTAAAAACTCGGTTGCACCATCGCTTAAATCTCGCAGTACATCTAATTCGTCGTTATAACCTGGAGCGATAACGCCACCGTCACGAATTAATACCGGTGGGTTTTCCACAATAGCTCTTTCTAATAGTGCTTGTGTTGCCGGTATAGGCTGACACTGTTCAACTAATGCCGCTAAATGCGGTTGAGTACAGCTAATCATAAGTGTTTGCAAATCAGGTAAATGCATTAAGGCATTGCGTAAACGTGCAAAGTCGCGCGGGCGAGCTGATCGCAAAGCAATACGGGAAACAATACGTTCAATGTCACCAAATTGCTTTAAGTTAGTGTTGAGTTCAAAGGGTAAGTCTTGCTGTAAGATCTCTTCAATTGCATTTTGACGATTATTGAGTGTATTTAGCTCGCGCAGTGGAAAGTGTAACCAACGCTTTAGTAATCTAGAGCCCATGGGGGTAGCAGCTTTATCAAGAATTGCGGCTAGGGTATTTTCATTACCCCCTTGCAGGTTTTGGGTTAATTCCAAATTACGGCGAGTGGCGGCGTCAAGGATAACAGCAGTCGATGAGCTTTCACCAATAATGGCTCTAATATGCGGTAGTGCAGTACGCTGACTATCTTTAACATATTGAAATAAACAACCTGCAGCAGCGATACCTAGCGGTTTATCTTCAACGCCGAAGCCCGACAATGACTGAGTACCAAATTGTTTATTAAGTAAGGTTTTACTGGTGTCTAAATCAAACTCCCAATCGGGGCGTCGACGCAAACCTTTGCGACCAGCAATAATACTAGTGGCGACTAATGATTCGGGATATAACAATTCTGCCGGTGATAAACGTTGTAGCTCGGCTTGAACTTGCTCTTCAGTTTTAGGCTCAACCAACACAAAACGGCCACTGGTCATGTCTAAATAAGCGAGGCCAAAACCTTGTAGTGTTTGATGAACAGCAACAATCAAATTGTCTTGTCGGTCGCTAAGCAACGCTTCATCACTGACTGTGCCAGGTGTAACCACACGTACTACCTTTCGCTCTACCGGACCTTTGCTAGTAGCCGGATCGCCAATTTGTTCACAAATAGCGACTGACTCACCTAATTTGACTAACTTAGCTAAATAGCCTTCCACCGCATGATAAGGCACGCCAGCCATTGGAATAGCATTACCGCCAGTTTTTCCACGTGCAGTTAATGAGATATCAAGCAAATCAGATGCCTTTTTAGCATCATCAAAAAAAAGTTCATAAAAATCCCCCATACGATAAAAAATTAAAATATTAGGAAATTCCGCCTTAATAGTCAGGTACTGACGCATCATAGGGGTGTGAGAGGAAAGGTCTTTTGTTATTGTTGTCATTGAACTGCCGTAACTAAAATTGATGAAGGTATTAAGGGCATAGATTATGCCATAATGCAGGCGATCAAATCTTTCTATTTTTGAGAAAAATGCTCAGTAAGCTAATCATATAAAAGCACTATTTAACGACTAATAACTGTATTAGTAACTTTTCAAGTTAAAAATTTATAAAGTTACTTATGTTAATAAAACCGTTATTTTTCAATAGTTAAAATTTATAAATTATTTTATTTTTATATCTAAATAAAATAATTTAATAAAAACCTTGATACTGTACGACTATACAGTATACTTTGCTTCATCAAAACGAATTAAGCACCTAAACCCCTCGTGGAGTAGTAAATGGACGATAACAAAGAAAAAGCATTATCAGCTGCCTTAAGCCAAATCGAACGTCAATTTGGTAAAGGTTCTATCATGAAGTTAGGTGACAATAACACCATGGACGTTGAAACAATTTCTACCGGTTCATTAGGATTAGATATTGCTTTAGGTGCTGGTGGCTTACCTCTAGGTCGTGTTGTTGAGATTTATGGTCCAGAGTCAAGTGGTAAAACAACGCTAACCCTTGAAGTTATTGCTGAAGCACAACGTAATGGTAAAATTTGTGCATTTGTTGATGCTGAGCATGCACTTGACCCTGTTTATGCGGCAAAATTGGGTGTAGATATTAACGAATTGTTGGTTTCTCAACCGGATACCGGTGAGCAAGCGCTTGAAATTTGTGACATGTTAACTCGCTCAGGTGCTATTGACATTATTGTAGTCGACTCGGTGGCTGCGTTAACACCAAAAGCTGAGATTGAAGGCGATATGGGTGATTCACACATGGGCTTACAGGCTCGTATGTTATCGCAAGCCATGCGTAAATTAACCGGTAATTTGAAAAAATCAAATACCATGATTATTTTTATCAACCAAATTCGTATGAAAATTGGTGTAATGTTTGGCAGCCCAGAAACCACAACAGGTGGTAACGCCTTAAAATTTTATGCTTCTGTGCGTTTAGATATACGCCGTATTGGCGCTGTTAAAAATGGTGACGAAATTATTGGTAATGAAACACGTGTTAAAGTGGTTAAAAATAAAATAGCGCCACCTTTTAAGCAAGCTGAGTTTCAAATTCTATATGGTGAAGGTATTAATAGTTTAGGCGAGTTAGTTGACCTTGGCGTTAAAAATGAAATGGTTGAAAAAGCCGGCGCTTGGTATAGTTATAAAGGCGACAAAATTGGTCAAGGTAAAGCAAACGCAGCTAAGTATTTGAAAGAAAACCCTAAAATAGCAAAAGAAATTGATACACGTTTACGTGAAGCGTTATTATCAAAAAATAAACTGCCTGAAGAGGCTGAAACAGATAAACCAGCTAAAGCAGCTAAAACAACTAAAGCCACTGAAGAAGTTGTTAAATAATTCTTAGCGAGTTTTACTTTTAATTAAAAAGCCACTGTAAAGTGGCTTTTTTTTAATATAAAAAGTGGTGTATGATCAGAAAACTGCCAATCTTAGCCATCTTGTTAGTTACTCCAGCATTACTCTAATGACATGTTTTCATCTAAACATATGACTGCACAGCATATCCACCGGCATGTCAGTCGATGTTAAAGCTACGATTTTGACCGATACACTGAGTAAACAGATACAAATTTGACGTTTTTTAACTTTGCCTAACTTGTTATAATAAATTAAAGACCCGTGACCAGCTCTCAATAACTTTAAGGTTTACCATTGCTTAATAATCACTCTCATTATTCCCTGCTTGAACATTACTTAAATCATAGCGAAAAACTTGAGTGGGTAATTGCCACTATAGTAAATAAAGCGGGCTCAAGTTATCGCTCACCCGGTGCTATTATGCTGGTTAATAGCGTGGGACAATCGCTTGGTTTAGTCAGTGGCGGCTGCTTAGAGGCCAATATTGTTTTACATGCGAAAAAAGTATTTGATAGCAAACAAACCCATTACGTTGTATACGATATGCTAGAAGAAGATGGTTATGCAGCAGAGCTAGGCGTAGGCTGCAAAGGTAAAATAGGCGTATTATTACAATATGTCACAGCTGCACATCAAGTATTATTTGCCGAGCTTTTTAAGCGCATGCAAGAGGGGCAAGCAAGCTATTTACAACAAACATTTTTAACTGATGAATCAACACCGCAGGCGTTAAATAACATCAGTTTGTTTGATAATGCTGGCCAGTTATTAATAACAACAGCTCAGGGACAAGAAAACCTTAAGCATGATGCCCTAATGCAAATGATAAAACAGGATACAGCGCACAGCAATATCACCATTGGCGAAGATCAGCTGTCGATAACCAAAATATCGGCACCAACTAATTTATGGATTTTTGGTGGTGGCTCAGATGCCATTCCTTTAGTGTCGATGGCGGCGCAGATGGGCTGGCGGGTAACGGTTGTTGATCATCGCTCTAGCTATGCCCGCAGCAGCAGCTTTAAGCAGGCCTCAGAAATCTTTAGAATTCATCCCAACGACTTTTCTCAAATAGCGCAATTTCGCCAACTTGATGCCGCCGTGTTGATGACGCACAATTTGAATTTGGACGCTGCTTGGTTAAGTTTGCTGCATGAAAATAACGTTGCAAAATATATTGGTTTATTAGGCCCGACTGAACGAAGAGGTAATGTTGAAATGCTTGCTAATATTGAAGACAGAGCTTGGTTAATGCGTCATGTTAATGGCCCGGTTGGCCTTGATATTGGTGGTGAGTTGCCTGAGTCAATTGCCTTGTCTATTTTAGCGCAATGTCACAGTGTTTTGCATCATCGCAGCGGTTTAGCCTTGTCAGGTAAATTTATTAATACTTAACTTATTAATACTTAAATTATTAATACGTAAGCTCATTTGACATATAAATAGCGCCAGGTAAAACTTAGTCAGTTTGATTGTTGAGTAGCTCAATATGTTGGTGTTTTGTGCATTCACTTAACCAAGGCTAGTTATTGGGCATCCTTCTATTCTGTTATATGCTATCCAATTTAATCCAAGCTAATGCTAATGAATATTTTTGTAATGCCTGTACACGCTAGCCTTGCTAAAAATATTCAAATAGCGATAATAGCGGCGCCTTTATTTCATTACCTTTTAGCGATATTACTGACTATGCGTCTCGACAAATTTATTTGCAAAAGTACTGAACTTACCCGCACTGAAGCTAAAAAATTGCTTAAAATGAGCAAAGTAACGGTGAATGATGTGGTAATTAAAGACCCTGCCACACAGGTAGATGAAGATGATTATATTTGCATTGAAGACGAAGCACTGACTGCGCGTAGTTTTCGGTATATCATTTTGCATAAACCTCTTGCTACCATTTGCTCTAATGTTGATGAAATCTATCCCTCGTTATTACATTTAATTGCTGTTGATAAGGCATTTGATATGCACATTGCTGGCCGCCTAGACGCTGACACTACAGGGCTAGTGCTAATTACTGACGATGGTCTCTGGTCGCATAATATTATTTCACCTAAGAAACAGTGCGAAAAAGTTTATCGTGTGTGGCTACGTGACCCGCTGAAAAACACTACGGCAGAGAAGTTTACTCATGGCGTGCAGTTGCAAGGTGAAGATGGTTTAACTCGTCCTGCAACGTTAGAGCAAGTTGCCGAGAAAGAAGTCTTATTGACCATAACCGAAGGTAAATATCATCAAGTTAAACGCATGTTTGCAGCGGTTGGTAATCAGGTGCTGGGTTTGCATCGCGAGCAAATAGGGCCAGTAAAACTGGCTGATTTACCCTTAGGTGAGTGGCGTTATTTAAATACCGAGGAAGTCAGTGCCTTTCTATAAACGCTTAGCTTTAGTTATTGCAGATGATTACTATTGGTTATTTGCATAAATTTTTTCTTACCCTGCCGGTTGATAAAAGCACAGTGGTAGCTTGTTTTTTAATTGCAATGGTTAGCGGCTAGCTAATCAAGCGCCTTACTCTTACTGCCCTTTACTCATCTGCTTTCACAAACCTCTTATAGCAAAGTGTTATAAATAACTTTTCAGTAGCAATTACTTCTTTAGCCTTGCTGCGCTCGACTCTTCTTAAAACTAAAACTAAAACTAAAACTTCAGCAAGGATCTATTGTGGCTTAAAAAAGATTAAACTTTTACCACTAACTGCCGATTAATTAACCAGAGGGTTGTAACTACTATTAATAAGGGAGTTGAGAATAGTTATGGATGTTTTTGCAAGTTTATTGCCGGCCAGTTTTACAGCCAAAGCAGAGCGTTTGGAAAAAGACAGCCGTGAGAAACAACAACAACAGAGAAAAAAAACGCCTAATTCTTTGACTGAGCAGTTGAAAATTACAATAGCTTGTTCAACGCTATCTGAAGATGAGCGCCGCTCTGGCGGCGATCGGCGTCAACAACGATTTAAACGAGGGCGTTGGTTGGAGTCACGTAACCGAAATGATCGCAGAGCTACAGCATTGAACGTGATCGTTTAAATTTGGCTTTAACCTAAACCCTAACCTTAAACCAAGCATTAAGTACCTAGCGGTGATCATTTATTCGCTTAAAGACCAGGCTGTAGTGCTTCTACTTAGCGTAATATTGTTTGTTTATTCTGATACTATTACATACCACTGACAATAACTAAGTACTGCAAGATACAGCCCGACAGATTTCATTCATGTAATAGGCCAGGGTAGCGTATTAATCGCCTAGAAAAATCGAGCTAAAATTATTTCTTTGCGTTTAACTGGTTAAATTTCGCTAGCTTTTCATCTGTTGCCGGCAGTTGATGTTTCTCTTTCCACTCATTATATGGCATGCCATAAACCTGTTCGCGTGCCGTATCAATATCGACGTTAACACCCAACTTTTCAGCTTCAGCCACTGTCCATTTAGAAAAACAGTTACGACAAAAGCCGGCAAGGTTCATTAATTCGATATTTTGTACGTCTTTACGATCATCTAAATGCGCGAGTAAACGACGAAATACCGCCGCTTGAATTTCAACTTCTTTATCCATAGTATCCTCGAAAGTGTTATTGGTAAAAATATAATGAAGCCATTAATCAGTCTCTAAAGACTTTCTTTAGGCTCAGACTCTGGTTCTGGTTCGGGCTCTGGTTTTGTATAAGGTCTAATTTGCACTATCATGCCCATGTAGGGGTGGTCGAAATAATGCACTTCGCCACTAATAACACGTCGGTTTTGTTGAAAACGAATAGCTTTGGCCTGTATTGGTGTCGACGTATTTGCTGCGCTATTTAGATTTACATCAGTGGGTAACGTTGGGGCTAATCTTGCTGTGGCCAGTTCTGCTAAGCTTTTATCTAAAATATTAAAATCAGCGGTAATAAATAAATAATGTTTTAAATGAATATTGAAAAAACCCTCAATAAACCATTGTTGAATAGGCGCTATTGGTGGCGTATTTTCTGTGGCCGCTAAGGGCATTTGATCAGTAAGTTTTAGCGATAAGTCTTGTTGGTCAAGTGCTGCTAATAGTTCGTCGGTGTTTTCGTTTACCTGTGCTATTTGCGCAATAATTTGTTCGAGACGCGCTTTTTTAGCTTGTTGTAGCTGTTCAGTTTGGTTTTGCACAGGTAAAGGCTCAAGCAGATTTTTCTTGCTAGTTTCTGTAAGCAAGTGGCTTCTTTGCTGATTTTTTTGCTCGTTGAATTTAGTTAATTGTTTTTGGTAAGGGATAACAAAATTATCACCGGCATACACTTTCATGGGCACAGATTGTTTTTCAGGTCGAGCAACTTGTCGCCAGCCCATATGCAACATAGGGCGAAAGTTTTTGCTATACCTTAAGTCTTGAATAATATCATTAAGCTGTAATGAGTTTTTGCTCAGCAAATGTGTTTTATTGTTGTCGATATCTTCTGGACCATCAATCAATAATGGCACTTTATCAACAGAAAAACCGTGATAGTCAAAGTCAGGATTTTCGACTTGATAGTCAGCAAAGTATGCTTGGTCAATTCGGCATAATAATATGGGCTCAGTTTTGGCGGGATACTGAAATTTAAGCGCTTGAAATTCTTGTTCAGCTGCTAGTACTAAACGTTGAATATTTGCCTGCTCTTCATCAGACAAGGTGGTTGGTAAGGCTATGGCATTGATGTCACTGTTGCCGGGGGTATTATTATTGATAATCGCGTTATTAATGGTAGCGTCACTAATAGCAGGATTATTCTCTGGGTCGGCACGAGCAATTTCACGGTTTAGCCCTGCATTATTTAGTCCGGTATTGTCGGTAAAAATATGTCGACTAGCTGTGTCATTATCTGCTGAAAGCTGTGTCACATTGTTGTTAGAATCAAGCAGGTTGGTGCTATCTTGCCCTAAACCTATAACTTGGTTTGACACCGAAAGCTCTGGCGCTAATTGTGCTATTTGCACTAATGATTTTTCATTAAAAAGCGCAGGGAGTTTGGCATTTTTTTTCGCTAAATCCCCGACATAGTGTGGTGAATCACATTGGGGTAATAGTTGCTTTAACGTGCGAATGTCAGGGTTTAAATAGCGGTTGAGTAAATCTTCCACACGTTGATGTTTTGGTAATTCACTGCTGTCTGGAAAGTTTTCTTTTAACTGGCTTTTATCACCTAATTGGCTAAAAAGAATAATTTCGACATCAAACCATCGGTCATTATTTTCTTGTGTCGTCGCATTTAACGTTAGTGGAAATGTTAAGACGGCAGAACATAAAAATAGTTGAGTTAATTTCATTCAGTATCCAGTTAATGTTTATTTTACCCAGTGATAATAGCAAAGGTTGATCAATACTTATATTGTCAATCCGTTCTCAATTAGTTATCAATCACTTATCAATCAATTCTCAATCAGTTATCTGTTCAATATAAAAGATAACTAGGCTAGCTTTACGTATTGATCATTGTGGTGTTTAAGCACGCAGGTGATTTGCCAATTCGTTCAGCATGGTAGCGATTAAAATAAAGCGAGATTTTGCATCTTCGGTCACTTGCTTAAATTTCAATTTATTCGCACCTTCCATTTTATATATTTTCGGTTGTTGTTGAATTAAGCCGATGATAAACATAGGGTCTACTTTAGTTTCGCTGCTAAATTCAAATGAACCGCCAGCAGGGCCTGCATCAATGCGGGTAATACCCATTTTTTCTGCTTTAAGTTTCAGCTTGGCGATATGCACTAAATTTTTTGCTGCTTGTGGTAATAAGCCAAAACGGTCTATTAGCTCAACTTGCACGTCGTCGAGTGCTTGTTTATTTTTACAGCTGGCAATACGTTTATATAAACTTAAGCGTAAACTTACATCGAAAATATAGTCATCAGGTAATAGTGCCGCTACGCGTAAATCTACTTCAGTTTGAGTTTTTGTCACTTGGTCAAGCGACAATTCTTTACCTTCTTTTAATGCGGTAACGGCGGCATCAAGCATTTCCATGTATAAGGTATAACCCACTTGGCTCATTGAACCACTTTGATCTTCGCCTAATAGCTCACCGGCGCCACGAATTTCTAAATCGTGAGTCGCCAAAGTAAAGCCGGCCCCTAAGTCTTCTAATGAGGCGATGGCTTCAAGGCGTTTTTTTGCATCTTTGGTCATACGTTTTTCATGCGGGGTTAATAAATAGGCATAAGCTTGATGATGTGAGCGCCCAACACGGCCACGTAATTGGTGTAGTTGTGCTAAACCTAAGTGGTCAGCTCGATCCATAATGATGGTATTAGCGGTGGGCACATCGATGCCAGTTTCAATAATGGTGGTACAAACCAGCACATTATAACGTTGGTGATAAAAGTCGTTCATCACACGTTCAAGTTCGCGCTCACGCATTTGTCCATGAGCGGTAATAATTTTCGCTTCGGGTAATAATACTTGAATGTCTGCAGCGGTTTTATCTATGGTGTCGACATTGTTATGTAAGAAGTAGACTTGACCACCACGCAATACTTCCCGCAGGATTGACTCGCGAATTAAGGCGTCATCACGCTCTCGTACAAAGGTTTTTACCGCTAATCTCTTTGCTGGTGGTGTGGCTATTATTGATAAGTCGCGCATGCCGCCCATGGCCATATTTAAGGTGCGTGGGATTGGGGTTGCGGTCAGTGTTAAAATATCTACGTTTGCCCGCAGCTGTTTTATTTTTTCTTTTTGTTTAACACCAAACCTATGCTCTTCATCAACCACTAAAAGCCCTAGATCTTTATATTTTATGCTGTTTTGTAAAAGCTTATGGGTACCAATTAAAATATCTATTTGGCCAGATTCAACTTCTTTGACAATAGCGTTTTGTTCTTTAGCGGTTTTAAAGCGTGATAAAACTTCAATGTTAACAGGCCAATTTGCAAAACGGTCACGAAAACTTTCATGGTGTTGTTGAGCAAGCAGGGTAGTTGGCACTAATATCGCCACTTGTTTGCCGTCGTTCACCGCAATAAATGCCGCGCGCATGGCCACTTCGGTTTTGCCAAAACCGACATCACCACAGACTAACCTGTCCATCGCTTTTGGCGATAACATGTCGCTAATGACCGCATTGATGGCTTGTGCTTGATCAAAGGTTTCTTCAAAACTAAAACTGTCAGCAAAAGCGCGATAATCATCTTTATTTCGTTTAAAGCTATAACCATGGTTGCTGGCGCGTTTGGCATAAATATCTAACAGTTCAACGGCTACGTCACGTACTTTTTCTGCGGCTTTTTGCTTGGCTTTACTCCAGCTATCGTTACCCAGTTTATGTAACGGTGCGTGGTCTGCATCAGCGCCTGAGTAGCGACTAATTAAATGTAGTGAGGCAACCGGCACATATAATTTGGCTTCTTTTGCGTAACTGAGCATTAAGAATTCTGTGGTAATACCACTATTTTCAATGGTTTGTAAGCCCATATAGCGCCCAATACCGTGATCAATATGCACCACAGATTGGCCAATACTTAACTCGGCTAAATTTTTAAATATTGCGTCGTTTTGAATTTCTTGTTGTTTATTTCGACGGCGAGTTTGACGGACGCGATCGCCGAGTAATTCAGCTTCTGTTATTAAGGCAATGGCATTTTTTTTCGCACTGCCTTTAGCTTGAAAAATAAAGCCAGCACTTAAGGCGTTAACCGTAATACCAATGAGCGCGTCACTGTTAACAAAGTCTTCAATACTCTTAAAGATACTTGGCTTGGTTTGATTACGCTCTAGTAGCTCTAAGACACTTTCACGTCGACCTTGGCTCTCTGCAACAAATAAGAGTTTGCTTGGTGTTTCTTTGCTGTTAACAAAGTTATTGAGTAATTCAAATGGCTGCTTTAATTTATGATCTATGGTCAGATCTGGCAAGGTGTGTACGTCAAACTGCACTTGTGACGCTTTTAATTCGTCTTCGATGACTTCGGGTTTTAAATTGATTCGATCAAAAGGTTTTAAGGCGCTGTAGAGCTCTTCACTATTGAGAAATAAATGCTTTGGTGGCAATAGTGGCCGAGTGGGATCATAGCGTCTGTCTTCATAGCGATAGTCAATATCGGTCCAGTAATGGGCTAAGGCTTTATCAATATCGCCACTGATAATTACTAAGGTATTATCAGCAAGGTAATCACATAAGGTATTGGTTTGCTGAAAAAACAAAGGCAAATAATATTCTATGCCTGCGGGCATAATGCCATTACTGACTTGGTGGTAAATAGATGCTTTGTCAATGGTGCTGGTAAATTGTTCGCGGTATTGGCTGCGAAATAAGTTAGTGCCGTCAGTATCGGTTGGAAACTCATGCGCGGGCAATAAATTTATGCCCTCTATTTTGTCACTAGAGCGTTGGTTTTCTGGATCAAATAAGCGAATTTCGTCAATTTCATCATCAAAAAAGTCTAAACGGAACGGTGTTTTACTGCCCATAGGGAATATATCAAGAATGGCACCACGAGCAGAAAACTCACCGTGTTCCATTACTTGTTCAACACAGCGATATCCGCTGGCTTCTAAGCTTTGTCTTAATTGATGTAAATCTTTTTTATCGCCTTTTTGGATAATTAAACTATTGGCTTCAATGTATTGTTTTGGTGCTAAACGTTGCATTAAAGTAGAAATGGGCACAATAACAATGCCTTTATCCATACGCGATAATTGATACAAGGTGGCTAAACGCTGGGAAATAATATCTTGGTGTGGCGAAAAAGTATCGTACGGCAAGGTTTCCCAATCAGGAAATAAACAAATAGGTAATTGAGCTTGTTGATTTAAGCTGGTGAGTTCTTGCTCTAAGCGCAATGCCGATGGCGTATCATGAGTAAGTAGTAATATGGGCTGTTGCGTTGATAACGCGCCGTGAAAAATAGCGACAGTGGCACTACTACCGGGTAGGTTTTGCCAAACTTTTTTATCGGCACTTTTACCCCGGCCTTTAGCTAATACCGGATTGAAGAGATTAACATTTTTGCTCATGACTGCTCGTAATTTAATTGCGTTGAAAAGAAACCTAGTGAAGCATTTTACTGAACCGTGACCTTGGTGTTTTTAAACTTTAGTATTTGCACCAGTAAATGCCGTTTACATCAAAATTACTAGTATCTTAACATGAGTTTTACCTGATCTTTAACCGCTAAATTTAACGCCTTAATGCTTTTACATTATTCAATTAATAAATAGCGCATGCAGGTAAAGATCTGCTTATTTAAAGCGTGTATAATATCGTGTAATTGAATCACTAGAGTTTTGCTAGTCGCTCATGGGCTAATGTCAGCCTGTTTAGCCTGAAAGTAAAACTAACCAGCGACACTCGTTGGATTTTTGGAGAAGTTTGTGACTAACAACGATGTTTTACGTCGCCTGAGATATACCTTTAATTTTAACGATCAAAAGGTTATTGCTATTTTTGCCGCCGGTGATTTAACCGTGACCCGAGATCAAATAAGTAACTGGCTAAAGCAAGAAGAAGACCCTGCTTATGTCAATTGCCCTGATACGACGTTTGCTGCATTTTTAAATGGCTTTATTAATGAGCGCCGCGGTAAAAAAGAAGGCGAACCAGCCAAGGTTGAAAAGCGTTTAAACAATAATATTATTCTCACTAAATTGAAAATTGCTTTTAATTTAAAAGCAGAAGATATTATCGAGATGTTGGAATCAGCAAACTTTCGTTTAAATAAACCAGAGCTGAGTGCGTTTTCTCGCAAGCCAGATCATAAAAATTATCGTGAATGTAAAGATCAGGTATTACGCAACTTTTTACAGGGCGTTGACAAGAAATTTCATGTCCAACGTCGTGCGAAAGAACAGGTAAAAAAGCCAGTAGTTGAAGAGGTTAAAGATAAGTTAGAAGAGGTTTTAGCGGATAAAAATTATAATTCAGCTAATGCTAAGGCCAGTAAAATTTATGTTAACCCGAATAAAACTAAAGTTGAACGCAAACCCGGTGAACGTAAAGTGCTAAAACTTAAACCTAAAGATATTTGGGGTGAATAGTAACACTTAACAAACTGATATCTGTGCTATAAATAACCTAAGGTTTTTAGCAGTTTTAAATGATCATTAAGTTATATTATGACGAACGGTAAGCCAAACCTAGAAAGTATTGTGATACCTTATTGTGATAGCTAGCTGGTTCTATACTGCTGATATCGTCTTCGGGCTTGGCGGTAAATAATGCCGATTAGTATTACTTTGATACTATTGCTTTGATACTGTTGCTTTAATATTACTGCGCTTTGCGGCCAAAGGTAATAATAACCACGGGTTTAGTTAGTCGCTATTATGTTTGATTTTTAAACCCTATAATCTGTTATATTTTAAGCCTGCACTTGCAGGCTTTTTAATGCTTAGCATTAGAAAAAACAATATAAGTGTTACCACTAGTGGTACAATTTACAACCTCTTTTTTAGCAACAAAATCTTACGGTTAAACTAAAAATGCTGATAAATTTACAAGCTAAATTATTAGGTATTGCCTTATGTGTATTGGTTGGCATTATTGCCACAATCGTTGCCACGCGTTATCAAGCACCCATTATACTCTTTGCATTATTAATGGGTTTGAGTCTGCATTCATTTTACAGCAAGGTAAATATTCAAGCGGGTGTTAACTTTTGCTCACGAGAGCTATTACGTTTGTGTGTGGGTTTATTGGGTGTGCGTATTGCTTTTGCTGATATTGTTTCGCTCGGTATTACTCCGCCCTTAATTGTGATGGTGAGCATGGCGTTGACCATGGTTTTTGGGGTGTTGTTTGCGCGAGCTTTAGGCTTGTCGAAAATTTTCGGGGTATTGTCTGGTGGCGCGGTGGCGGTTTGTGGTGTCTCAGCGGCAGCCGCGATTTCAACCGTGCTGCCAAACGATAAATCTCAAGAAAAGTACTTTGCTTTTACCGTGATAGGTATTACCACCTTTAGTACTTTATCAATGATACTTTATCCTGTTGTTGCCAGTTATTTAGGTTTCTCAGATGAATTGGCCGGAGTTTTTATTGGTGGCGCCATTCATGATGTGGCTCAAGTGGTTGGTGCGGGTTATACCATATCGCCTGAAGCAGGCGATGTAGCAACTTATATTAAGCTGCTCAGAGTAGCGTTGTTAATGCCAATAGTCATGATGGTGTTTTTTGCTTTTAAAGAAAAAAATAGCAAAATGTCGGGGGGTGTTAGTGCCTTTATTCCAGGCTTTTTGATTATGTTTTTTGTGCTGGCATTTTTAAAAAATGTTGGTGTCTTGCCCGTTTGGCTCATTGATTTTATTCGCAGTCTGTCGAGTCATTTATTAGTGATTGCGATTGCGGCAATCGGTGTTAAAACTTCATTAAAACAAGTGCTTTCTCTTGGCTGGCGACCGGTGATGTTGATGGGCTGTGAAACGATATTTTTAGCGAGTTTGATTATTGCGGGTATCATGTTTTTTTATTAGCAATATTGCTGTAGCAAGGCGATTTCACATAACTTAACCAGACTCAGCTTTACTTTATTCAATTTGATTTAGCTTTATTTAGTTTTATTTAGTTTGATTAAGCCGAACAAACAAGTTGGGTTTAATCAAACTAAATCAAAAAAATAGTGACCATTTATCAGCAATATTAATAGTCACTATCAACCGCATTAGCGTCACTAATACGTTCTATTCTGGCTTCTTCTTCTTCAAAGGCAGCTTTAATTTCTTCTAATACCGTATCAACGTCTGCACTGGCTGTGTCTTCTTTGAATAAGCCGGTCAGTGTTAATTCTGGTGTTAGCTCACCACTTTCAAACAGTGCCCACATTTCCTGGCCATACTTGCTTTGTTTTAACGCCGGGCTAAATTGACCATAATAGTTAGTCATATTGGTAACATCGCGCATTAACATAGCTTTGGCATTGTTATTGGCTGATGCATCTACCGCTTGTGGTAGATCAATAATGACCGGGCCATAATCATCAACTAAAACATTAAATTCTGATAAATCGCCATGAATAATACCGGCACAAAGCATTAACTGGACATAATGCATAACGAGCGTGTGATCTTCTTGTGCTTGTTCCGCTGACATTACCACGTCATTTAAGCGCGGTGCTACATCACCAGTATCATTGGTGACAAGTTCCATTAATAAAACACCGTCGAAACAGCCAAAAGGTTGCGGTACACGAACGCCAGCTTCTGCTAACTGGTAAAGTGCATCAACTTCAGCATTTTGCCAAGCAGACTCTTGTTGGTCGCGACCATACTTTGAACCTTTTTCCATCGCTCGGGCACGACGGCTATTTCTACTTTTTCTCCCCTCTTGATATTGCGCTGCTTTTTTAAAGCTACGCTTAATGGCTTCTTTGTAAACTTTAGCGCAGCGAACTTCGTCGCCGCAACGAACCATATAAACGGTGGCTTCTTTTCCACTCATTAATTGGCTTATTACTTCATCTATTAAGCCATCATTAACAAGTGGCTGTATGCGTTTAGGTACTTTCATAGCGCCGTTATACCTTAGTTGGGCGTTGGATGCCAGAGCAAAAGTATAACTTTTTATTTATCAAAAAATTAAAACATTGTCTGGTTTAGGTAAATCTTGGGTAATATAATAAAATCTCTTCAACATAAACGCAAAGCCATATGATCCCATTTATTAGTCAATTACCTAAAGATGAAGAAATTACTTGGATAACAGCACTTAATCAGGCCTTGCCTGATGAAAATATTGTTGCTTTTTCTGAGGTCAATCCGGCAGAAAAAAAACACTGTCAGCTGGCGATTGTTGCCAACCCAAATACTGAGTTATTGGCTGAATTTGAAAATTTAACATGGCTACATAGTGTTTGGGCCGGTGTTGAACATTTGATGATGTCATTGGATAACTCGCCGATTGACGTGGTGCGTTTAATTGACCCAACCCTAAGTAGAGCTATGTCTGAAGCGGTGTTAGCCTGGAGTTTATATCTTCATCGAGACATGCCACGATATGCTAAGCAGCAGAAAAATAAGCACTGGCAGCAACATCAACTTGTGCCAGCAAGTGAACGGCGTATTGGTATTCTTGGCTTAGGAGCATTAGGCCAAGCTAGCGCAAAGCAATTACAACAAAATGGTTTTAAGGTCATGGGCTGGAGCCGCACGGCTAAAAAAATAGCAAATATTAGCAGTTACAGTGGAAATAAGGGCTTGGCTGAAATGGTAGCACAAAGTGATATTTTAGTGTGTTTACTACCATTAACGCCTGCAACACGCGGTATGGTGAATGAAGAATTATTAGCGCAATTACCTCAAGGTAGTGCGGTAATTAATTTTGCCCGTGGCGGCATCATTAATACTGATGAACTGTTAAATGCGCTAAACAGTCATCACCTTAGCCATGCCGTGCTTGATGTTTTTGAACATGAGCCATTAAACGCTAATAGCGAACTTTGGCATCACCCTGACATCACTATTCTGCCTCATATATCGGCGCCCACAAACCTGAACAGTGCTTGTGATATTGTCGCTAAAAACATTATGATTTTTCGGGCGACTGGTGAGATACCCAAAGCGGTCAGTAAAGTTAATGGTTATTAATCTATGTAGTTAAGTAGACTTTGTTACTTAAAATTAAATTTTTTTTGCTGATTCTTTTGTTGGATTAGCATTGCGTTGACTGGATTTTACCCAGCACTAAAGCCATTATTTTAGGTTTAATAAAGTTACCTGGTCGTAACTCAATTTACTTGAGCATTTACTATCAGAAAAAAAGGCTTAGCTACCCTAAACTATTGGCTAACCAGGCCTTGCTGTAATTGATTAAACTGCCAGCATTACACGGGCAGTTTGTCTTTCTTTGTCTTACTTTGCGTTTACTGCCTTAACCTTTGGTAATGATTAAACCCCCTGTAGGTAGTCGCATTTTAAAGGAAATGCCTAATTCACCTTCAACCATATTAGTATCAACGATGGTGGTATCATTTTCTAAACTACCACTGACTTCAACACCGGCTTTTACGGTAGAAATAAAAGGAATACTGCCTTCTGCTTCGGCATATATTTTGCCGCCTTTAGTGACTTTTTCACTATTACTCACCGCTTGAATTGCCGCTTGCTTGCTCGATGAAATAATGGTGTATTCTATCGATTTAGGAACGATATTAAATACTAGCGCTTGGCCATCGTTAGTAATAGTAAAGCTAACACTGCCTTTAAATGGGTTGTTTAAGTCAATATCTGCCGACGAATTAGCGGCTTGATAAGGATTAAATGCTGAGAAAAACTTCACATGTAACTGACCTTTAACGCCTGACTTAACTGGCATTTCTGCTGTCACGCTGGTTAAACCAGCATCGACAATTAAATCACCTATTAATACTGGTTCTGCATCAGGTAGTAATAATAGGATGTCAGCTCTTAATAAACCATTCATTGGTAGGGCACTATCATCAGAAAGATTAAAACCTATCACCACTTTCTGTGCTTCGACTGCACTAACCCTAGGTTTACTCCTATTCGATTTTGTTGTGATGGTACCTGATTTTTTATCAACCGCGACATCAACTTTATTGGCATCAGAGGTTTTTGCAACATCTTCAATCTCTTGGGTGGTTATCGGGTCGTCTGCTTTTTTAGTGACACTTTTAGCGGCGTCAGTAAATGAGTCCAGCACCTTGGTAATTTGTTCGTGAGCTTCATCATCGGTTAAATAACCCTCTTTGTTCAGTTTCTTGATTTGCTCAATCAATTTAGCACCATCTTTTTTCTGATTCGCCATCACAGATAAACCGGCAAAGTCTTTTGAAATACTGGCTAAATCAGTCACACTTTTTGAGGTGGTTTGCAACGCTGCTAGCGCATTTTGTTGTGTGCCTGTTAGGCCAGTAATATCTTTAAAGACATCAGCTTTTGACAATAGCTCAAAAGCACTGCCCAAGCTGGTAGGGTCTGGCGCTGAGGGTGCATTTTGCATATTAATGATACTGGCAGGGAAATCTTTCGCTTGTAAGTTACCTGGGTCACTGCGTCGGCTACCGGTATCAATAGGATTAATTGCCGTGGGTGTTGTGCCGCAAGGCTCATCATTAAAGCGCCAATGGCGTGATTCATCAATTTTTTCACAGCTATTACACTGACCCATTACCGACTCAGCATACACGCCTTTTGTTGGCACACTGACTCTAAAGGGATCGGGTGCCGTGGTGGGTTGATAATAGGCCAGTAAGTCGTCAACGCCTCTAAAGGTCGGGTCTAAACGCTCACCGGGTACAACTTTTAACACTAAATTATTACCGACAATACCCATGATTTTATTCTCAACCACACTCGCGACACTTTTACCGCCACTGTAGGGAGCAATAAAACCATCTAGCAAGCCAAATAAACGGCTTGCATCCATACTTGACCAAATTACTTTATGCGCCATCTCTAAATGTTCATTGAGAAAGCTAATTAATGCTGAAGCAGCCGCTTTGTCTTCTTTTTTAGGGTTACGTAATTCATTAGTATTGGCAGGAACATACATTAAGGCTGCATCAGTTACGGTAATAATGTCAAACAAGTTCTGTATCTGCATTGAATTAATGATGTCGTTATTAACCCTATGATTGCGAACAATATATTCACTTAAATATTTTGTTTTATAATGTAAATAAAGCGAGCGAAGAATAATCTTAGATGATGAATTTACATTAGTATTGGCCCGTAACCTTAAGTGATTGATTTGTGCCCGCGTTATTGTCGGAATAGACTTACTGGCAATATTGACTTTTAAGGGGGCACCTTTGCGATAATTCGATAAAATTGTCATATCTAAATCGAGTTGCAGCTCACTGCCATCATCAGCAATGGCGTCAAATTGCAGTGTATCAATGAATTTTTTTATAATTTTTGGTGCGTATTCCTGCTCAAAAATGGTGTCTTTTTCAGCTTCAGTTAAGGGAACTTCTCGCTCTAAATTTAGTACCATGCGACCAGGAAACCAAGGGAATAATATCAACAGATCATACTCTTCAGTTTTCGTCGCTTCTTCTATTATTCTGATAAAGGGACGGGCTAATTCAAATGACAAAGTAAAGTAACCGGAGAAGTTTTGAATTACTTCATCAACGTAGCGCCCATCAGGTAAATCAGCATTAATATATTCATCTTCAATACGTTCTATAGCGCTAAAGCCTCTATGTAAGGTTTTACCGTAAACCGCTCTTTTTAAGGTGTTTCTCCAGCGTAATACTTTTTGATTATCGAAAAGGCTCATGGGTAGAGGGACATAAAGACATTCTTGAACATCAACTAATTTTTGTTCAATGGCATAATGTTTTAAAACCTCAAAATATTCGATGGTGACTGCATGACAGTGATTGTTATTTTTAATTACTTCAGTTTGTACATTAACCGATTCATTTTGACCTATTGTTTGTACCACTGTACTGCGTTGGCTTCGCACGCTAGAAGCTGATTGTGAGGTGGAATCTTTTAATCGGTTTAAAGCACTACCAGAAACATTTCGTGCTGAATTTTGTGATGCGTTTGATTTTGAAGAAGCGCCAGAATGCGAGATACCACCGGCGACACCAAACACTACGGGCGCAATAAAACCACCAATGCCACCGCCAATACCTGCGCTGGTTGAGCTGGTACTATTACTTGAGTTTGCGACAAGTGACTCATTTAGCGATGAATGCATAATTTCGGTAATATCTCGATCGCGAATAATATCTGCGGTTATTTCTTCACTCACAATTTGAGCTTCGGTGCGGGCGGAGGTTTCCTTTCGATCCCAATCGACTATGGCAATTTGTTTCTCCTGACATGGCGCTAGTGGCATGCTATATAAGCAATCGCCTAAAGAAAACCCCGCCGCTTTCCAAATTTGTTTTATATGTAAAATATGGCCATTGGCGATAGTGGTATTTTCATGAATAGTAATGTTTTCATCCCAATTAATACTACTTTCTACCGTTAAATTAACTCGACCGGGATGGTTGACAATATAAGCCTGTTCAATGTTTTCAATTTGGCTAATGCCCGAACTAATTTGTTTCATTAAACCCAATAATCGACTTCTTATTTCATCATAATGGCGGTAAAAGTAATCATCGACTAGCTCGTTCACAAAAGTGCTGCCATTACGGTAGAAGTTATAATACTCGTCCAATAAGTCAATAAAGGCGGTGATGCTATCTTGAAATATAAGGTAATATTCGCGAATCATGGTTATTTCAGGTAAGGAAAGTAACACACTGTTTTTTAATGTAGTTTTTATTTTTTCAAACTCTATGGTTAAGCACATAATACCCATAGTGGTTGGTTTAGTTGCAGTAGGGCAAGGCTCAAACCCTAGTTGAGTTGTCTCACTGGCATTGGCAAGCTCTATCATTAAGCGCCTTAGGTCACCTAACATTCTTTCTTGGTTAACTGAATTTGGCACATCATCGATTAGCAGGATTGTTTGCTCGACCACTTTAATGGCGTTGTTTAACATTTGTGCCGTTACTTGTGTGTTATTAACAAGCTTTTCAAGCTCTAAAATAGCTTTAGTAAGGTGTTTTTTATTGGCAGGTGAAAGCGCTAACAAACCGAGGTTCTTTTCAATATGGCCTAATAATGCTCGAACTTCTTCGCGATTTAAAGTGTCTTTTGCTGTCAGGGTTTCACAAAAGGTTTTGGCACTTTCCACGCCATTTTTTCCACAATAAGCAGCGGCAAGTTTATGTTGTAAACTCGATAGTTTTTTTCTGCGTTGCTCTTGTTGTTTAAGAATGCTTAAAAGATCTGAAAATACTAAGTTTTTATTAATACTCTGTAAGTCATGAGTGTGAATTTTTAATTGTTGCGTATCAGCAAAGTTCATTTTTAGCATATAATTTGGCAGGGCAGGGGCTGTTTTTTCACCTAGCCGCGATGCCATAACTCTTGTCATATTTACGGTGTCATCTTTCATCGCAACTTCTTCTATCACTAACGGCTGCATTGATAATGAAGAAAACGAATCATTTAATTTATTGATGGTAGTAAAAATATTTTTTGATATTTCAAATAATTCAAATTTAAATTTTTTACTGTCTTTGACTGTGATAATAAAACCTCTAATTTCAGGCTCTGTTGTTCTAACGGTATGATAAAAGCTAGTCTCTTCTAATGTTCTATTAGGCACGGTAAAGTCAACACACTTGCCGCCTATGTCTTGAGAAAAAGCGCCTGAATTGACTAGGTCATCACTGTCGGGTAAGAGGGGGACGGCTTCATTACAGGCGCAGTCATTGTCTTGCTCTAAAGCTGATAAATCAGAGACTAATAAAATATTTTTGGGTAGCCTATTGTCGTCTAATCCAATGACAATAGGCTGAGTTAGATTACCGGCAATAACACCGAAAGCTTGCTGAATGCTTTTATTTGGCACTTGACCATAAAAGTAGCCTTGGTTATCAGTGGTAGCAGAAAACACCGCATGAAAACTACTACTATCAAGTAAAGCAACAGGGTCATCACTGACCATAATCACAACTTGTAAACCGCCTGTTGCCTGCTCTGCTGTGCTATCAATGACTTTACCGGTAATTTTTTTTATGGCTTTCTCTACCGGTGATTCAATATTAAAAGCAATAACTTTAGGATTGATTTTGATGTTGAAGACTGGACTTTCATCAACAACATTAATAGGGACATTGCTTGGTTTTAAGCTGGTGTAACTATAATTTTGTTGGCCTAGCATTTCGCCATCAGGTGCAAAAAGGGCTATTTTAACGGCTTCATTAATCACTAGGTTTTTGAGCGGTAAATAAAATCTAAAAATACCGTCTAGCTCGACATCTACCCTGTCCTTACTAAATACTGGGTGGCCAGAAATTTCTTGGCTGTAGCTAATTTTTAGAAAATGACCTAGATATTGGTCAGTGATACTTTCATTATCGTTGGTAGGAATTAATTTTCCATTAACACTCATTGTTTCCATGATCCTTCCTCTTAGACACTTATTGTGTAAAAGTAATTATCGTGGCGGTGATAAACAATGAACAACTACCCGATAATGTACTAGGTACAAATACGGTAGGCTAACAACCAGTCTTTCTTGTCTGATTCAATACTGAGGTTAATTTAGCATTAATACGCTCAACAAGACCTTTTAACAATACCTTTCAGGGATCTTTTAACAGTACCTTTCAAGGCTTGTTATGAATCAGATTTCAAAAAAAATATGACTTACTTCGCTACATTAATTAAGTAAAAATAGTCGAACAAACGCGGCAATGCAAACTGATATAGTGTGAAAATACCCTTTGCAGCCCCTAATTTTGTTGCCTGTTTAGTCTTTGTTTCGCTATTAATTAGACTTTTAATAACTTGGCGTAATAACTAAAAGCTAAACGGTAACCAGAGCGGTAAAGTCAGCAAAATAATTAAAATGTCAGGGGCTTTAAGTGCTTAGTATAAGTTTTGTTGTGTGGTTTTTGATTGATAAACCCCTTAAAGTGCAACGGGTATGTTTGATTTTTCAGCAAAGTGTCTCTGTTATTAAAGCAGTCTATTAAAACTGTATATTGACGCTGTTTTGGTTATTTTCAGCTATTGAAGTTTACTGGAGATAAAGTTTAATTCAGTGCTTGTTACTTACTTAAATGGCATTAGATTAAGTCATTATTTAAAAGCGAGCTAGTTGCAAACAACAAAGCGCAATTCTGCTACTTCCTGAGTAAGACGTTAAGATTTATTTTTATCATTGTTGACAAGTAATTGATGGGCTTGTGACCAAAATTTGCTCGATATTTTGTTAATCACATTTGACTCTGCATTAATTAAAATCGCAAAGCCGATGTCTAACTCTGGCGAGTAACCAATATCGGCCCGAAAGCCAGCAACCCAGCCAGAATGATAAATAATAGGATGACCGTCAAATTGATAAATACGCCAGCCGTATCCGTAGTGGGCATCAGTTAAATGCTTACGCCAATATCGGCGGCGCAAATCTTTTTTTGTTTTAATACGTGGTGTAGTAAGTTCAGCCAGTAGTGCAGGAGAAAGTGTTTCAGGGTTATGACCTAAATTGGCAATTAACCACTTTGATAAGTCAGCAATACTGGCGTTAATACCTGCAGCGGGAGCCACTTTATAATAGTCAGGCTCAACATCTACTGTACGCCAAATATAGCGTGTGATATTTCTGCCTGCTCTATTTTTTTTGCTTGTTTTTATCCGTTTTCTGAGAATGTGAGGCTTGGCGGTGTTTTGCTGTTGTAAAAACACCTCAATACCCACTGAGGCATTGGCCATTTTTAAGGGCGAAAAAATTCTTTCTTGTAGTAAAGTGGCGTAGCTTTTAGCACTAACCGCTTCAATGGCCGGTTGTAAAAATCCGTAAGCAATATTTTGATAGCCGTAACATTTTTCTGGCTGGCAAATCGGTGTAATACGATCAAAGCGACTAATTATTTTTTCCATACTCCAATTTTCATGTAGTAAGTTATCGTAGGAATTTGGCATCAAGCCACTTGAATGGCTGAGCAGGTGTTTTAATTGAATATTGTCTGCAGCGCCTTCGGTGGCTAAAGCAAAGTTAGGCACATACTTAGTGACTGGGTCTGATAAGTTTAGCTGCTGCTCTTGTGCCAACATCGCGGTAATAGTGGCGGCAAAAGGCTTAGATACTGAGGCTAGGCGAAACACCGTATTATGATCTACTTTTTGGCTTTTCGCTTTATCAGTATAGCCAAAGCTTTGCATGGCAAAAACTTGATTGTTTTTAACAATGGCATACGCTGCGCCTGGAATACTAAATTTTTTTAATTCGCTGGCGATATTAGCCGATAACTTTTTATTTAAGCTATTTAGGTCAGTAGCATAGGAGGTTAATGTTAAAAACAAGGTAAAAAAAAGCGCGATAAAGCGGAAAAACATGCAGACAACCCATTTGAAAAACAAGTCAGTCTAACCAGTTAACGCGCAAATAAGAAGTAATATTAATTCGCTATAAGGGCTGAACTAGCTAAGGTATTGATTTTTATAGCGCAGCACATCTTGATCTGACTTTCTCGTTTAGCGCTGAAACTGTATCTCGAGCTTAGCGCTTATTTTTAAAAACATAGTCATTAGTTATGACTTTTTGCACTAAACCAAAAGTTCATGAAATCAGCGGTGAGTTTATTTTCAATTTCCATGGCGCGCTCGGTTGGGCAAAAAATAGTGAAAATAATCTGGGTATCACCAAGCTCTGACGTGGCGACTTCAATATGAGGATCAGGTCCGGCAATTTTTATATCTAATCGACTTTCAATCACTTGGTTATATCTTACGGCAACATCATTAAAGTCGGCACAATAGGTGTCAGCTTTGATTTTTAGCGCATCAATAAATTCAAATGGGTTAACGCTACCATCTCGGGTAATAGTAAAGTGATGAACGGCGTAACGTTTAAGGAAATTTAAGTTTTTAATTGCCGATGTCACCAATTGATTATTGGGCATGTAAAGTGTTTTACCGGTAAATTGATAATTACTGATGTTAACTTCTAATAGCGTTAAATTGATCCAGTCAATAGAGTTTACTTCACCGCAATAATTACCTACTTGTATCCAATCACCAATACGAAAGGGACGATTTGATACTACATAAATAAAGCCAATAAGGCATTGAATAAACTCGCGTGTAACAAGCACTATTGCCACAACAAATGCAGCAATTGAAAAAGCAAACTTTTGAATCTCAACAGACCAGATATTAAACACGACACAAATGAGTGCAAAATTGAAAAGATTATTCAGTAAATTAACGCTTAAGCGTTTATCTAATTTTTTCTTTTTTGCGCGACGTTTAATTAAGCGTGTAATAACTAACTTTACCGTAATAATAGCGATAGCTAATACAGCGGTGACTAAAGATTTATTTTCTAAAAGAGATTCGATCATGTTTTGCCCGGTAGATTACTACAATAACGACTTACTTTGGCGCTAAAACGTGCACGGTAGATGATTTCACCCAACAAATCGAGTGAAATATGACTTTAATTATTGATTATTTATTTGTCATGATGAAACCAAAAACTATTTTGTTCAGCTAAAGTTCATTTATATTGTCATAAAATAGTGTGTGGTTACAAGAAACTACCAATAATTTAGAAACTTAAGTTTAGAAACGTAAATTTAGAAACGTAAATTTAGAAACGTAGTCACCGAGCTTGTGTTTACTGTGCAAGTATAAAGGGCTTTTTAATAGGATATGTTATGAAATTATTTATTTGTGTTGTGCTGTTTATCTTTTCTACCTTAGCTTTTTCAAATACCAGTTTACCCAGTAACAGGCATATTAGCGTGACGGGCAGTGCACAAATGCAGGCGATGCCAGATATTGCGGTGGTATATCTACATGTTGAAAGTGAACAAAAAAGCAGTTTAGCGGCCAAAAAAGAAGTCGATGAACGGGTAAACAATTTATTGAACGGATTACCTGACTTTGACGTTGATGAAAAAAATGTCTCGGCGTCAAATATTTCAACCGAAGTGCGTTACGCCTATAACCGTGATGAGCGCGATAAAATTGAAGGTTATGTTGCCCGGCGAACCTTAACAGTGACATTAGAAAATATAGCGAAGTTGAATGCCTTTATGGACTTTGCTTTAAAGGTGAAAATTAATGCTATTCGCAATATCGAATTAAAATCTTCCAACGAAAAGCAACTACAGCAAGAAGTTAATGCGCTTGCGGTTGAAGATGCGAAAAGCAGAGGCCAATCACTGGCAAAAGCCTTTGGCGTAAATTTAGGGGCAATTTACAGTATCAATGCGAACTCAACTCAAATTCAGCAGCGGTATGGCGCTAATAATGAAGGTTATAAAACCAGTGTTCGTATGGCTGATAGCTCCGCAAAACCTGGGCGTTATTTACAAGAGAGTATTGTTTTTTCAGCGTCAATTAGTGTGGTATTTGATCTTGAGCTATAAAGCATTTTTTTGTTGAGATTAAATGTCCATGGATGGAGTAAATACCGACTGACAACAATCTAGCACGAAGCGCTATTGTCGCTTTTTTGTCGTTGGTTTTTAGTCAATCGGCTTATATTAAATGTTTTATTCGCTCAGCTAACTTCACCACATCGGACTGACCGATAAGAGAATTATGCCATGAAAGTTATTGCTTGATTCAAGGCATAGTTAGGTTTAATTACTTATTAACTTATTAACTTATTAACAAGACAGAGAGTGTGACTTACTCATTAATAAACCGTTTAATCAGCAAGTAAGTTTGCTGGTATTGCTCTGGTATCAGTTTTGACAGCAACATATAGGCGTGGATCAGTTCATCAAATTGATAATGTTCAACACTTACGCCAGCTTTTTTAGCTTTATCAGCATATAAAATGCCTTCATCTCGCAAGGGATCACAACCTGCGGTTATGACTAAGGTTTTGGGCATTCGGCGATCAAACACGCCAAGTAAAGGCGATGCCTTGGTTATCAGTGTCTTTGTTTGCTTAGTTATTTCTTCGCCAATATTTTGATTTTTAAGATTGAAATATTGCGCAAAGTACCAATACATTTTATCTGCCTCTAGCAGAAAACCATGGCCATTTTCGGTAATTGACGGGCAACTCATGGTGTAATCAACACTGGGATAGATCAATATCTGTTTATCAATCTTGATATTAGGCTGGTCAATGTTGTTCATCACTAAACTGGTGCAAATTGCGCCACCGGCACTATCGCCAGCAATATAGAGTTGGTCGCTATG
Source organism: Colwellia sp. MB02u-9 (assembly GCF_014077085.1). Classification (NCBI taxonomy): domain Bacteria; kingdom Pseudomonadati; phylum Pseudomonadota; class Gammaproteobacteria; order Alteromonadales; family Colwelliaceae; genus Colwellia; species Colwellia sp. MB02u-9. The sequence continues at coordinate 70,401 of NZ_JACGVF010000093.1, read as the reverse complement.
GCGGTGATCTTTTAGTAGCGCGGGGTAATTTTCTAACAAATATTGACAGTCGTCTAAGCCACAAGGGTAAGGGTGCTCTGGTGCTAAGCGATAATCAATGCAAATAACAATGGCATTGGTGGCAATAGCCAGTTCACGACTAATGGGGTCATATAAATTAATGCTGCCACACATATGGCCACCGCCATGAAAGTGCAGTAAAACCGGTAGTGCTTTTTCTGGGTTTGGATGATAGATTCGCGCGGCAATATTACGCTCATTTATCGTCATAATCTTGTCTTCTATCAGCGCCAGTTCAGGACCTGGTATCATATAGGCGGATAAATTCTCCAAATTTTGCCTAATAACGGCTGGCTCAAATGCTGCGCTACTTGCTTTAGCTTGCTCAATAGCGATATTAACTTGCTCAAGTAACGGTATTAAATTTTTTGATACATTTCCTCGCATATTAACTTCCTTGTTGCAGTGTTTTAGTTTTATGGCCGGTTTCAGGTAAAAAGTAACTACCTATAAATAAGGTTGAACTCAGTACTGTGATTAAAATAAACGATCCGGTGTAATCACCTTGATTAATATCGACCAAGCGCCCGAATACCCAGAGAATTATCGTCGATATTATGTAACTAATTGAGTAAAACATACTAAAGATAATGGTGATACGAGCGGAAGTCATTTTTGGCAGCTCATGTGGAATTGAAACAAGTGCGGTGACGGGCAAAAATATAAAAAAACCTAACACCATAGCCGCAAAGGTTTGTAGCCAATATAAATCACTAAAGGAAAATACGGCGGTGCTAATAATAACCATTAAGCCCGACCAACGTATAACCGGCAAGCGTAAGGGCACTTTTTTACTATAAATAATGCCAAAGATAGTACCGACAATACCAAAGCCAATCACCCATTTACTTTGCACAATACCGGCCTTGGGATAAAAGGTGAATAAACAAATATAAAAGGCTAAAATGCCTGAATAGGCTAAACCGTATAACCAATTAAAACGGTCTGTTAAGCCTTGGCAGTAAGTGTAATTTTCTGGTGAGGTATTTTGATCTCTGCTTGCTCTTGATGGTTGCTCAAATTTAACCAACAGCCAAAGTAGGGCAACCGCCAAGCTAAGCACAGAAAATAGCGTTAAACTATTCTGCCAACTACCGGTAAGTTGATTAATACTCTGCATTTGCCACAAAATTATTGCTGTACCCATATTAAAAGCCACGGCGTTAATGCCATTAATGGTTGAGCGTTCTTCTGCTTTGAAAAACTGTAATACGATAGGATTAAAATACACCACCATAAAAGCGCCCCCCAGCCCCATTAAAAATCGACTGAGTAACAGCCATTCATAATTTGGTGCGTAAGGGGTTAATAAGCCGATGGTGATTAATAAACTGGCCACAAAAAAAGCATATTTAATACCAAGTTTAATCGCTATCCAAGCCGCAATGAAAGTACCAACAATTTTAGCTAACGTGACGGCACCACTAATAAAACTTGCTGACGCTAAGCTATGCACGTCAAGTGTAAGCATAATGCTTTGCATGCTAGCGGTGCCACCGACCCAAGCCATGGCAAATAATACATAACTAAAGAAAACAATAGCTTCTACTAAATATTTGTTAGTGATTTTCATCTATAATAACTTTCAAATTGATTAATAATGAAGGGTTAGATTACCCTAGGATGTTAGGGAAATAAGTACTACCTTAGTGCACTAACATCAACAAACGAGCATGATATGCTAGATGAGATAAGTGGTTATGCGAGTATACAATTGTTAAAACAAAGGAATGAATTTGTTAGCTTGGTTATCTATTGATACGTGGTTGATCACCGCTCTTTCTATTGGCTACTTGTGCCTATTGTTTTTAGTTGCTCATAAAGGCCAAAATCAATCGCCTGAACAATGGCGCTGTAAGCCGTGGGTATATAGCTTATCTTTAGCGGTTAGCTGCACCTCATGGGCTTTTTACGGCACAGTGGGTCAAGCCGCCACCACCGGCGCTTGGCTTGCACCGATTTATATTGGCTCCATGCTTTGTCTGGTATTAGCTTGGCCAATGTTGCTGAAAATGTTAAACATTATTAAGCGACAAAACCTGACCTCAATTGCCGACTTTATTGCCTTTCGTTATGACCGTTCGCCTAAAATTGCGATTAGTGTTGCACTAATCGCTTTAGTTGGCACCATACCTTATATTGCCTTGCAATTACGCGCTATTAGCACCAGCTTTGATTTACTCACCGGCACTTTTCAATCAGGTATTAGTACCGCTTTTGTCGTTACCCTCGTATTAATTGTATTCAGTATCTTATTTGGTACTCGGCAAATTGCTGCTAGTAAGCAAAATCAAGGTTTAGTGTTAGCCATTGCCTTTAGCTCAGTGGTGAAATTATTAGCATTAACTGCCGTAGGTATTTTCGCGACGTTTTTTGTTTTTGATGGTTTTGCCGACTTAGCTGCTCAGCAACAAAGTCAGGGCTTATTTACTGACGGTAATTCGGTTTATCTTGCGGTGACTCAGGCGATATTAGGCGCAATAACCATTTTTGTTTTACCACAGCAATTTCATATGATGATGATAGAAAACCATCACCCACAAGAGCTAAAAACGGCCCGATGGTTGTTTCCACTGTATTTTATTTTAATTAACATTTTTGTTTTACCCATAGCAATCGCAGGCTTAATTACCTTTCCTGGCGGCGGTGTTGATGCCGACACTTATGTGCTTACCTTGCCGATGTTTTTTCAGCAAGCTTGGTTAGGTATTGTGGTTTATATTGGTGGTTTAGCGGCGGCAACCAGTATGGTGATTGTTTCTGCTATTGTGCTTAGCACCATGATTTCAACCGAAGTTATAACGCCAATAACCTTAAAATTTAACTATTTCAGTAAGGAAGGTGCACCGCAATTTTCTAGCTTGTTGTTAAAGCAGCGCCGACTGACCATTATCACCATATTGTTACTTGCCTTTGCCTTTGAACGTAGTATTAATCAGCAAAGTCATTTAGCCAGTATTGGCTTACTCTCCTTTGTGTTGTTATCACAGTTTGCGCCGGCGATTATCGGCGCTTTGTACTGGCGCAAAGCGAATGCTAAAGGCGCATTAACCGGCTTAATTATTGGTAGTTTGATGTGGTTTTTCACCCTACTTTTACCCATCATAGCTCCTAATTTAGTGTGGGTACAAGATGGCGTTTTTGGCCTTGCTTGGTTAAAGCCGACTGCGCTGTTTGGCGTCAACTTTTTAGACTTAACCAGTCATGGCGTATTCTATAGCTTAATGAGCAATATCGTTTGTTTTGTCGGTGTTTCATTATTGACCCAACGCAGTCTAGGTGAAAAATTACAAGCAGACATTTTCATTAGTAAAGCTCAACAGCAAATTGAGAGTAAGTTAAGTACAGAAGACCTTTACAGTTTATTAATGCGTTTTATCGATAAAAACGCCGCTGATGCCTTTAAGTTGATCGCCAAGACTAATCAAGCCAATCAAGTATCCTCTGACGTTGAGCCCGTAAATCTGGTTGAATATACCCGTGTGCAACTTTCTGGTGTGCTGGGCTCAGCCTCAACACGTATGGTCATGAAAGCGGTCTCAAGGTCAGCACAAATGCCCTTTGAAGATGTGGTGAGTATTGTGGATGAAGCAAACCAACTGTTTCGTTTTAACCGCGAGTTATTACAGTCGGGTGTTGAAAATATTGAACAAGGCATTAGTGTGGTTGATGCGGATATGAGATTAGTGGCGTGGAATCAGCGTTATATTCAATTGCTTGATTATCCTGAAGGTTTTGTTCAAGCCGGCCTACCGATTGAAACCTTGTTAAATTTTAATATTGCGCGAGGCATTATTGCCGGTGGTGTTAATAATGAGCAGATGATCACCAAACGTATCGCGCATATGAAAAAAGGTGATAGCCATCATTTTCAACGAAAAATGCCTAATGGCATGGTATTAGAAATTCGTGGACAGTCGATGCCTGCTGGCGGATTTGTCAGTACATTTTCAGACATTACCGCCCATATAGAAGCTGAAAAGTCCTTACAGAAAGCCAACGAAAATCTTGAAAAACGTGTGGCAAGCCGAACCCAAGAATTACAAAACGCCAAAGCCGAAGCGGAAGCGGCCAACAGCAGTAAAAGTCGATTTTTAGCGGCAGCAAGTCACGACCTTATGCAGCCTTTTAATGCCTTATCTTTATTTACCTCGATGTTAAAAAACAAAGTACAAGGTGAGGAACTCACCGCACTTGCTCAGCATATTGATGATTCATTGAACGTGGTCGAAGCCTTGTTGTCAGACTTAGTTGAAATTTCTCGCTTAGATAGTAGCTCTGAAAAAATAGTAAAAAGTCAATTCGCCCTTGATGACTTATTACAGCCACTCAAGAATGAATTTGCGGCCTTATCCGCGCAAGCCGGCATACGTTTCTCATATCAAGTTAGCCAATGTGTTGTGCATTCTGACAAACGCATGCTAAGGCGAATAGTACAAAATTTTTTATCGAACGCCGTACATTATTGCAATGATAAACAGGGGGTAAAAGCGGGGGTTCAAAATCGCATTTTATTAGGGATACGACGCAGCAAAACAATGATAAGGCTTGAGGTTTGGGATAACGGCCCAGGGATCGCGTTAGCACAGCAAAAAGCCATCTTTCGTGAATTTGAACGTTTAGCGCAAAACCGTGAAATACCAGGATTAGGTTTAGGCTTGGCGATATCAGAGCGCATAGCAAAATTGCTCGGTTTGTCAATTTCGGTTAAATCGCAACTCGGTAAAGGTACGTGTTTTAGTATTGAAATACCGCGCGTCAGTGCTAGTGAGGCCGCCATCGTTAAGGCAAAAATACACCATAAAGGTAAGTTAAATAAAATTTTGGAGGCTATAGCCGAAAGTTCACTCGAAAAATCCTTTAATAACATGGTGGTATTATTGATCGATAATGACCAACTGATGCTAACTGCAATGGCCTCACAGCTTAGTGATTGGGGTTGTTGTGTGTTAACTGCATATGATCAACCGTCATGCCAGCAAACATTAGCCAATGGCGAGATTATCCCTAATATTATTATTGCTGACTATCACCTTGAACATGGCACCAATGGCGTTGATTTAGTGCGAGCCATGTTGCGAGCACAACAATGGCAACTACCAGTGATAATTTGTTCTGCTGACCCATCAGAAAGTGTTCGACAACATACCAGTGATGCTGATTTTTTGTTTTTACGTAAACCCGTTAAGTCATTAGCATTAAAGCGCATGATGCGGCAATTACTGGTATAAGCTGAGTTGCTTTTTTTATTCTGTGCTTATTCTGTGCTTATTCTGTGTTACGACTAAGCAAGCTTTCTACATGATGTTTTTATAGCCTTTGTGCTAGTTAACGTAGTCACTATGTAGATTTTATCGCCGAGATAATCTTAATTACAGAGATAAAATTGATGAGTAAAAAGTCTGCTATTGCTGAGCGTATATTTTGTCCTAAAAAGAAAAGGGCAAAGTTAGTTGGCATCAAGATTAATCATCTTGCTGTACTTTGTTTTAAGGGCATATTTCTGCTTGCGTTGAAAAGATGAACTCAGTCACAAAAAACCTTTCAATTAACTATTTATTTTAAATGTTATGTTTTTAGATAATTATGATTATTCAAATAACTAGCGTTCGAATAACTAGCGTTTAAATAATCAGTGTTCAAATAAGAAAAGCCTGCTTAATTGTATTAAGCAGGCTTTTATCGCGGGTCTAATTAATATTAATCATTAATGATTAATATCTCTACTCGTCTGTTTTCAGCGCGACCTTCTACGGTTTCATTTGACGCCACAGGTTTGTTTTTACCAAAGCCACTAGAATCTACTTTATCTTTGGGAATAAGGCCTACTTGGGTAATAAAATTAGCAACCGTTTGGGCCCGTGCTTGCGACAGCGCCATATTCAACTCCTCGCTACCAAGGTTATCGGTATGTCCTGAAACCATGATGTTAGCACCAGGGAAGTTCTTAATGGCTTCAATAATCTTATTCAGTAAAACAAAATTACTCGACTCTATTTCACTACTACCTGACTTAAAGGCAAAGCCTTGGGCGCGAATAAGCACATTGTTTAACTGACGATATACATTGGCCTCTTCAGGGTTATACATTGACTGTACTCTGGAGAAACGTTCATCATCCGCTCTTTTTTGCGCCTGTTCCCGCTCGAATTCCATCTTAGCTTCTGCTTTATCTTTTGCTAACTGAGTTTGTTTTGTTTCAGCAGATTCCATCCCCGTTAACAAGGTTTTACGTTCTTCAACAACGTTTGCTACTGCTGCACTTAGATTATTCACCACTTCTTTGTTTGGCCGGTTGAAGCCAACATCAGTATCAATAGATTTAACGACTTGGCTAAGTTGATCTTGATACCAAAGAATTCTTTGTTCGGCATCAAAGTTGGCATTTTTAAAGGCCGTTTCAATATCGACTATGCCCTTAGCCTTTTGTACCAACCATATTGCCCGGTTAGAATGCACGTTGGCTTTTTGAGTATCAGTTCGATCGGCTTCTATTGTCGCTAAAGCAAGGCGGTATTCATCTTCTGCCATCGCCATAGTGCTAGGTGCTATATCAGCTAGATCATTTTTCTTGGCGTTAGTTAGCGCTTGTTCAGCAACACTGAGCATATTACGCTTTAACGAATTTAGCTCTATGTCTAAATATTGATTGCGCAAGGCATTGACATCGCGTGTGGCTTTTTCATCCTCTCCAACTTCAAGTAAGGCTAATACTTTTGCCAGTTCCGTTTCAGCTTTTTTAAAAGCAGCAGGTGCAGCTGAGCTAGCATTGACACTTATCGCTCTGTCTCGGGCATTGAAAACCTCTTCAAAAACATATTTTGCTTTTACGGCTTGTTTCTTCGCCGTTTCAATACGCGCTATAACTTCGCTGGCACTATCATTTACTTTTGGGCTACTATTTTGAGCTTGTTCAAGTGCGTTTTGATAAATATTTTCGGCATTTTTCAACTGTACGGGCGAGTAGAGTGCTAAGTTTTCACGCTCGGCCGCCTCAATGCTAGTTTTAGCCTGAGCCAATGTCGGGTGTTGTACGAACATTTCCTGCTCAGTCATGAGTTTTTGTGTAGCACAACCACTTAAAATGGTGATAAGTAAGGCTACCGCTGTGTATTTTACTTTCATGTCATTATCCTTTTAACAGTGAATTTATTGCAGCGCTTATCTTGCGCTAAGTAACGAATAAAAATGGCTAAACCTCTACTTTGACTCACGGCTACAATATGGCTGTAAGCCTGTTCAATTTACAGCCAAGCGGCAGGTGTTATTATTTCCTTGTACTGTCTGTTTTATCTAGATTAACACTAGCACCGCCAGAGATTTAAACCAGTAAAAATCGCCAAAAGAGCATGGAAATTTTGAGAAAAACTTTGTTGTTAAACGCGAGAGGTTTATAAGCTTTGCCGCTGTTTTAGGGCGATTAAGACAGATTCAAATGCTGTGAAGGGCTTAGCATGAGTTGTTGATAAGCAAGCCCAGCTAATGTTCGGTTATTCACTTCTAGTTTTAATAATATCGCGGAAACATGTTTTTTAACCGTGGTTTCCTTGATGTCGAGATCATAGGCAATTTGCTTATTTAACTGACCATCGGCTATTTGAGTTAATACTATGTATTGCTGAGGAGTAAGTTGGCTTAATTGTTTGGCCAGTTTCTGGTGCGCTAAATCTATTTTTTGGTCGGCATTAAATTCGATGTTTTTTGGTAACCAAATTCCCCCGGCTAAAACGCTGTCAATGGCTTGTGCTATGGTGGCTAAATCAGCCGATTTAGGAATAAATGCCGCTGCGCCAAAGTTAATCGCTTTTTGCATGGTTTCAGAATTGTCGTCTGATGAGACCATGATCACCACAATATCAGGAAAATGGTTTTGCAGTTGAGTTAAGCCGGTAAAACCATCATTACCTGGCATATGTAAATCTAGAAAAACGATTTCTAAGCTGTTGTTAAGGGTAACCGCTTTGAGTAGATCGTCAAAGTTGTCTACTTCTAAGCTTTCGTGATCCTCAATACATTCGACTATGGCTTGTTTTAATGCGGTGCGAAACAAGGGGTGATCGTCGGCGATAATTACTTTTGCTTGCTTCATTACAGCAGCCTTTTATATGATGACAACACTAGGAGGTCGCCCAATACACTGAAAATAATGGGCGTATTATCAAGTCTATTAGCTTTATTCCCTCAGCGGGAACTAATTTAACAGACGGCTTAATTTTTTATTATTAAAAAAACGCCAGTAAAAACCAGCGCTTTCTATGCGTTGAAAACAGCATGATTTTTAGAAACTATAACCTATGGTCAATGCAAGGGTTTCAGGATCCCCGTAATAACCAATCAGTGTGGTATCTCCACCTAAACCAGGTTGATAACTGCCATCATTATTTTGTGCGCCTAAGAAGGCGTAGTTACCAACTAAGTACTCTTTGTCGGTAATATTTTTCCAATGCAGTGCTGCAGTCCAATCTCCGTTATTGCTATACCAATTAACGCCAAAGTTAAGTAGGCCATAGCCGTCTTGAGTTAATAGGTTTTCGGTAACGTTTAAGTCATACTCACTACGATAATAGTAGTTACTATTAACAACAAAATTACCAACCGATGTGTCGATATTATAAGTAAAACCAAGGTTAGCGGTAGTGTCAGGCGTATTCGTAATAGTGAAGCTATCGCTAATATCTATCTGGTTACCGTCATTGTCAAATGATGTTACTTCGTCAAAAGATGAGTCAATCAAGCCTAAACTGGCAAAAACATTTAAGTTATCTGCTACGGCATATTCAATTTCTAACTCTAAACCTGATGCTGTCGAGGTGCCTATATTACCTAAACGTTGACTTAATGCACTGTTGTCTGCTGTGGGTAATACCGTAACAAATTGTCTGTCTTTATGATCAAGATAGAAGGCTGTCGCATTTACCCTTAAATTATTATTCCACTCACTTTTTAGGCCAACTTCAAATGAATCTACCACTTCTGGATCTACTGCTGGCTCTGGACCACTGGCTCTTGGATTAAAAGTACCTGATTTAAAGCCTTGCGAATAACTTGCAAAAAACATCATGTCGTCTGAGTATTGATATTCTGCGCCTACACGCGGGGTAAAGCGCGACCAATCTTCTTTATCATTAAGCACTTCAGGGAATTGAACATCACCACGTTCATAACCGGGTACCCAGCCACTTTCGGGGTAAACTGTTTCAAATGCCACATCATTATTAACCTTAGCTATTTTTTCTTCTTTGGTATAACGCGCACCTAAGGTCATGGAGAATTTATCGGTAATATTGTAGGAACCTTGAGCATAAACAGCATAGCTTTCACTGTTATTACAACCCGTTACTTCTCGAGTTAGCCCAGGTAAAGCCAAAGACTTGCCGAAATTTTCTAAAATAGCGTCGAAGTGGCCACATGATTCACCATCAAAGTAGTAGAGACCAGAGACAAAGTTTAAATTATCTGAGTTATAGTTTAGCTGAAATTCTTGCGTAAATTGTTCATCATCATAAATGGCAGGGACATCAAAAATACGCTCGGCGGTATTATCAAAATCAATATTTGTTTTTGAATAATTATCTCGGCTTGAGGTGATTGATTTAACTGACCAAGTATCATTGATCATATATTCAGCTGTTAGGCTAAAGCCTTCTGACTCAACACTATTCCACGTAGGCATACTGGTGTAAGAATCATAAACACTATTGGGTACTGGCGCATTAGTTACTATGCTTGGCAATAAACGATAGCCACCTTTAGCATTTGAGTCGTCGATGGTTTTATCATAATTAAAACGTAAGAATAAATCTTCTGTTGGCTCGAACTCAATGGTAAGTCGACCAGCAAAAATATCTTTATTGTAGTTCTCTAAGTTTTGACCCGGTAAGGCGGATTGTAAAAACTCCCCATAACCACCTCTTTTTAGATCAGCCAAAGCAAAGCCAACATATAATTTATCAGCTATCACTGGAATTTTACCCGCAACTTTATAATCTTTACGATCGTAAGTACCAAAGGTTCCTGTAAGATCAAGTTCTACATCACCAGACATTTTTTTAGTGACATATTTAATCGCACCACCAATCGTGTTTTTACCATATAAACTACCTTGAGGACCTCGTAATACTTCAATACGTTCAACATCAAGAATATCTAATACGGCTCCCTGTGGACGGGCAATATAAACATCATCAATATAAATGCCGACACCAGGTTCATAGCCCCAAAGTGGATCATCTTGACCAACACCACGAATAAAAGCCGTTAAGGTTGAGTTAGTACCACGACTGGCCTGTAAAGTCGTATTCGGTGAGAACTGTTGAACTTCTGTCATCACACTAATGCCATTTTGTGCTAATTGTTCAGCGCCAATAGAAGTGATTGCGACAGGTACAGATTGTAAACTTTCCAATGATTTTCGAGCGGTGACTTCAATCCGCTCCAATGTTGGATCATTGTTTAGCTGTTCATTCGCTGCTGCGGCCAAGATGCTTTGACTGGTCAGTGCGGCTGAAATGGTGATGGCCAAAACACTTAGCCTTAGGTTGTAATGCTTCATAATATTTCCCTGTGTTTTAAATCTAATTAATCGCTAATGTGCGCGGTTTTTATTTCTTCATTAGTGTGCTTAAAACTTTATAGTAAATTTTCCAGATGACAATTTGTACTATAGTAGTATGTCGTCGGTATTCGTATTTAAGTGACTGTAATTAAAGCTGTTAAATATAATTTTATTTATTGCTACAGCCTAGTGTTAGCGAAATAGCTAAGCATTTATAGCTCCCAAGCCTCGAGTAAGTACAATACGGTGCTAATAGAGGTGTTAATGACAAACGGTGCTTCACTGCCGCCATCAACTTTCTGTGGCGCTACCGCAATGCCATGGCCCATATTTTCAATCTCAATGAGTTCGACATTCACTTGCTTGTTTTGCCCTTGCCATTGGCTAACTTTATAGCCCGGGTGCTTTGAGATAATGGGCTGTTTTGACGACTGAGTTAGTTCAGCCCAATGGATAGCAAGTTGTTGTGAATTTTTTGGGTTAACAACTGTGTCTTGAGAACCGGTCCAAATTGACAGCTTAGGCCAATGGTTTGTTGAGCTGTTTATTTGATGCACTAATTGGGTTAATTGCTCAGGGTCTTGTGAGGGGCCGCTGCGCATACAGGCAATAGCCGTGGTTAAATTATGGGCGCAAGGGTAGGGTATGCCTGCAATAATGGCGCCAGCAGTAAATAGCTGTGGGTAATTAACCAACATCGAACTTGCCATCGCACCACCGGCTGATAACCCTATAATATAAATTTTGTTAAAATGATGAACAGCATTAACGCTCGTGATCATGTTTTTTATTGACAGGCTTTCACCTTGGTTTTGCTCTATATCTTGTGAAGAAAACCAATTGAAGCAACCTTGAATATTATTGTCTTGGCTTTGCTGTGGAATCAGTAGCGAAAATTGTTTTTTGTCTGCTAAAGCCATTAAGCCAGTTTGCTGTGCGAGCACTTGCCCTTGTTGAGCACAACCGTGTAACAAAACAATAAGGTTTTTATTGTCTTTAGCGCCTTGAAAATAACTGGCGCTTAGCTCACCAGGATTAAGGCCAAATCCAATTAATGCCGTTGGCTTAGCTAGGCTGCTAGCACTTAACAAGCTGATGGCAATGATGATAAACATCGATAAATATTTAGTCATGTTAAATTTCCTCCATAGTAAAAAATCAAAAAGTAAAAAATAAAAGCGTACAATCAAGAGGCCAATAAAATCATTTCAGCTTAGCAGCATGGCTTATAAAACCAAGTTGTAGAATGCTACTTTAGGTCCAGAAAAAGTACTGATAATGAGTGTAAATAATAAAACTAGTGGTTTGAGTCTGCGGGCAAAAACGTTAAGCTGTCGAGATAATCACACTAGGCTATGACTGTGTGGCTAATCACATGAACCTAATATGAAAGTGACATGAAAGTTAAGTGAGATTTAATTAAAGTGACATTAAAACTAAGTTAAAGAGGCATAAAGTATGACAGTTAAGAAGTTGGCGCAGCGTTTGTTTATTATCAAGCCGTTATTAAATTTTGCCTTTGTTGCCTGCCTGGTGTTTATTGTGATTTTGTTTCTTAATGGCTCGATTGCTGAGCAAAATAGCTATGGTGTACCGAGTTTGTTATTAGCTACATGGAGCTTGTTATTAAGTGCGATATTAGGTTTATTAGTTAATACGCCAAATATTGACAATATGCCCAAAGGTTGGTTTGCCCGGATGAAACATTGGCTCGCAAAAAGTATATTTAAATTAGCCGCAATCGTTTTCATTTTTATCAGCTTAGCACTGCTCTATGTAACAATAAAACTCTTGAGTGTGTGAGATTTAATAAGCTATTTATTATGATGAACCTACCTAGCACTTATCTGCCACTTACCCACCAAGCGCTCTGTTAAAGCTGTTTACTGATGTTCAATCAAATATCAAGAGTTACTCTGTGCAATATATTGTTGCTGAATACTGAACCGTTGTGTCATAAATCTAGGCAAATAATAGCACTATTTAATCGCGTTATTTATTTTATAATCGGGCGTTTTTAGCTTGTTTTAAAAGGAATTTATCGCTTGAAGCTAAATGGAGTTGTAGGTAAATCATCATCAATTAGTATAGTATCCTTGCTCGTCAATAAATTATTCCTTCAGAAAAAGAGCACTAAATAATGGAACATGAACAGCACCTAGCCTTACTTGGCGCTATAGCTCAAGGCGATAAAAAGGCGTTTTCAGCGCTTTATCAAACCACCAGTAAACAGCTTTATGCGGTTAGCTTGAAAATGTTAGCGCGTAAAGAATTAGCTGAAGAAGCTTTGCAAGAGGCTTATGTGCGTATTTGGCATAACGCATCAGAATACCGAGTGGGCAAGGGCACAGTGTTGACTTGGATGATCAGCATAGTGCGTTATCGGGCGCTAGATATTTTGCGCTATAACAAAATTAGAAAAGAAGATGAATTACTTGAGCAAGACAGCGTTGAACTAGATACGCCCGAGAAAAGCCATGACATAGAAGAACTGTTACTAGACAAATGCTTGCAAAAACTTGATCTGCAACAACGTCAGGCTATTTATTTGGCCTACTTCAATGGCTGCTCCCATCAGGAGGTGGTTAAACACCTCAATAATCCTTTGGGCACGGTTAAAAGCTGGATAAGACGCGGTCTTACAAGTTTACAAAGTTGCTTAACCTCATGAATTATTTATCTGAAAACCTCAAAAATGCCCTAGCTGCAGAATACGTATTAGGTACCTTACGCGGACCTGCTCGTCAGCGCTTTCAAAAATTAATGATGCAATATCCGCCGATCAGCGAGGCTACCCAAACTTGGGAGCAGCAGCTAAATGGCTTAGGAGAAAAAATTTCACCCGTGACACCTGATGTGTCAGTGTGGCTGCGCATCGAACAGCAGCTAGGGTTTGTTACTGAGCCAGAAAAAAATAATATTGTGTCGTTCACCAAGGCCAAGTCAAAGATTTGGCAAAGCATCGCAGGTTTAGCGTCAGCGGCTGCTTTGGTGCTAGCGGTATTATTAGTCAATGTTGAACCCATATCAGCACCGGATGCTCAACAACTCGCTTTAGTAAATAATGAACAAACTGAGCTGCTATGGGCACTAGAAATCGGCACAGACACTATTGATATTCAAGCGACTAAAACCTTAGTGGCGCAGGCTAATGCGGATTATCAATTATGGATAGTACCAGCAGATGGCAGAGCGCCTATCTCTTTAGGCTTATTACCTAAAACGGGTAAATTGACCTTAAGTAAACCTCAGTTGTTTGATCAAATTGAAATTGCTGCTTTGGCGGTGAGTTTAGAGCCGCTAGGTGGCTCGCCTAATGGTTCACCTACTACCGTGCTATATACCTCTAAATTGGTTACGCTTTAGTTTATTAATCAGCGCTAATGAGTTTTACACCTAGCGCATGATCTGTTCTAAATAAGGTGAAAAGCGAAACGCAAGTTTCGCTTTTTTTTTACTTTTTTTTACTGTCCTGAAATAAATTTATCCATTAGCGGTCTGATATTAGTGTGTTGGATGAATCGTCAATCATTAAAAAATATTGAGCGGGATTACAGCACAAGTTGAAAGCTAACCTAGTCATAAAAGCACAAATGCATACAGTGTTATTGCGAGCTGGCTTTAAATCAGCTTGTGTTAGTTAATTAAGTTGTCTGGGTTGGAACAACATTATCAATAAAAGAGCACAAAAGTATAAAAGCATAGAGGTGCTGCGGTACATAAGAGCAGTATATAAGTTATGACAGGTTTTTAATCGGGTAGATAAATATGACCTATTAGCGTGTTTAAGCTGATTAATCGCTTGGAAAAATAATTAATTTAAAAAAAGATTACTTTCTTTGCATCCAATACTTAATCTCAACCGTTTAACTATATGAAGTCTAAAAAAAGTACTACTAAGAATCATAAAATTAAAAAGGAAACGTCATGAAAAAATATAAATTAACGCTTATTGCCTCGGTAATTATGAGTGCAACCTTGTCTCAAGCTGTTACAGCATCAAGTCATCGTGAAGCACCTAATGTTACGCGCATGCCGACAATAGATTCAACAGATTTTTATTCATTCAATAGTTACGAAGCAGGGCGTGGTGATTACGTTACCCTAATTGCGAACTATATCCCTTTACAAGATGCTTATGGTGGACCTAACTATTTCGCTATGGATCCTGCTGCGACTTATGACATCCATATCGACAGTGATGGCGATGCCGTTGAAGATATTACTTTTAGTTTTAATTTTAGTCAGATGCTAGGCAATGACAATGCGGGTATTGCCTTGATGGTAGGTCCAGAAGGTGAACAAATACCTGTTGGTGTACCGCTTAAGAATGTCGGTAAGATCACGGCGGATAATCAAGGGGCAGCTAATTTCTCTGAAAAGTACACGGTTAAAATGACTTCAGGCCCGATGCGCACCGGTACTACTGTTGATGTTACTAATATGGACACAGGCGGCACAAGTTTTCGCAAGCCACTAGATTATATTGGTACTAAATCATTTGGCAGCGCCGCAGAGTATAAAACTTACGCCGATAGCTTTGTTTACTCAGCAACTATCCCTGGATGTGATGTCCCGGCTAAAGTGTTCGTTGGTCAGCGTAAAGATGCATTTACTGTTAACTTGGGTAAGGTCTTTGATTTAGTCAACTTTGTTCCTGTTGAAGGTGACAGTGTTCGTGGTAATGGCGATGGAGAAGGTTTCCCAGACGGTATTACTCAGTCATCAATGAATGATGATTTAGCTGATAAAAACGTCACCAGTATTGCTATTGAAGTACCAACCGCTTGTTTAATTGGCGAAGGTAATGGTGTTATTGGTAGTTGGACTAGCGCAAGTTTGCCGCAAGCAAGAATTTTGAATCCTAATGCTAGTTTTGATAGCACTGAAGTGAACGGTGGTGCAATGACTCAGGTTTCACGTTTAGGTTCACCGCTAGTAAACGAGTTGGTTATCGGTTTAGCAGATAAAGATAAATTTTCTAGTTCGCATCCAAGTAATGATGGTCAGTTTATCGATTATGTCACACACCCAACGTTACCTGAGTTACTGAATATTCTGTTTAAAGATGCAGTAAACACTAGACTTGGCACTGATTTAGAAACACTGGCACCAACAAACTTTCCACGAACTGATTTGATCGCGGCATTTTTGACTGGAGTTGAAGGTGTTAACCAGCAATCAATCGTTACAGGTTCTGAAATGTTGCGCTTAAATACAGGTATTCCTGCAAAGCCAGCTAGCGAGCAATCTGCATTCGGTGTAGCTGGCAACGATTTAGCGGGTTTTCCAAACGGTCGTCGTCCAGGTGATGACGTAGTTGATATTGCACTTCGTGTAGTCATGGGTGCTTTATGTCATGACATTCCAGTGAATGGCGTGCCGACAAACTTAGGTTTCTGTACACCAGAACAGGCTAGTGTTGGTAATGCCGCCTTTACGGATGGCGCACCTAGCGATGCATCTATGACAGGTACTAGCTTCCCATATTTAGCTATGCCGTTACCCGGTTCTGAATAAGGAGCACTTTAATGCAATATAATAAACGCAACACAGCGTCGCCTATTATCGCAGCACCTAAACTTAAGGTGATAGCGTTAAGTTTAGCGACCACTCTGGTACTTGCCGGCTGTAATGATGGTTATGAAGCGCCAAGCGAGCCAGCCAATGCGGCACCTACTACGATAACGGTGGATTTGATTACTCAAACAGAAACGCCGATTACCGATATGTTAAGTGCAGCTGATGCAGATGGCGACGCTTTAAGCTTTAGCCTTGATCAACAGGCAATGTTAGGTGTGGTTACTGTTAGCGGCAATGGTGGATTTACTTACCAGCCAAATAACGAAGTAACCGGTAGTGACAGCTTTACTTTTTCAGTGACTGACGGCGTAAATACTGCGGTTACTGGTACAGTTAACATTACTATTGAAACGCTGACAGTATCTTTTAATAGTACGAGTCGTGCAGCCTTTAATCAGCAATCTAATGATAAACCTTTGGCCGTAAATGGTCGTACGTTTACTCAAGATGTTGAGGATCCAGCGGCATACGACGACTTGCTTCCACAGTAAAATAAAGTTTGACTGCGCCATGGAAGGCGCCCTTTTATGGATAATAATATGGCCATACTCATTTACCTACAAGGTTACAGCCGCGCCTTATTAATATTGATTTTTATTACTATCGCACACCCGGCATACTCAGCAAGTTATGTACCCCAATCAGACCAAAGTATCGTTGCCAGTTGGACGGTGCCTCAACCCGCAGAACAACCAAAAGTGTTTATCGCGCAACTGATCAGTGACGCGAGCAAACCAGGTTTAGCCAGTCGCTATTATGGCCGCGCCAGCGCATTACTTAAGCCCTTATTATTAGCTGATCCTAATGATTTAGAATTACAATTTTATTCAGCTACGGTATTGCAGCACTATCATGAGTTTGATCAGGCACAACAACTGCTTTTGGAAATACTGCAGCTTCAGCCTGATCATGTCGCCGCTTGGCTAATGAAAGCCAATATTCACATGGTTCAAGGTGATTTAGTGGCAGCTAAACAAGCCTGTTTACAAGTGTTGGGGCAGGGCAGTCTTTTGCTAAGCACAGCTTGTGTACTTGAAGTTAATGCTGAACAAGGACAAGTTGCCCAAAGTTATCAGCAACTAAAACGCGTGGTTAATATGGCGGGCGACATTCCACGTGAACAGCATGTCTGGCTTAAACAAATTTTGGCTGATCTTGCCCAACGACAACAGCTTCCAGAGCAAGCACTTCAGCATTTGTCAGACTTTCCTTTAGCACAAGCGCCGGTGAGTTATTTGGCGTTATGGGCTGATATTCATTTGGAGCAACAACAAGGTAACATTGTATTAGATAAGTTAGGGCCGATTGTATTAGCCAGTGACAGTTTTGATGATGCATTATTACTGCGTTTAGCCTTGGCAGAGCAAGCCGGTAACTCAGCCAGTAATCTAGACAAACAAGTGTGGCAGCAGCGACTAAGCCAGCGCATTGAAATACGCTTGCAGCGCAATGACACAGCCCATGCCGCCGACATTGCCCGTTATTATTTAGATATTGCGCCAGACCCAATTAAAGCTTTGCACTGGGCAAAAATAAATTGGCAACAAGCTAAATTAGGCCCAGATAAACGCATACTTAAACGCGCAATGGCAGCACAAGCCGACCTTAAAATTTCAACGAAGGCATAAGCTAGAAAGCTTATAGCCAATAAGCAGTAACAGTAGTGAGATTAAACATGCACCAGTGGTTAAAAATAGCCTTAATCGGACTGTCGTTATTATTAGCGAATACCGTGGCGGCTCATCAATTGAGCACCAGTTATATTATTGCCGAAATTGACGACACAGGTCGCATTAATGGCGAATGGCAATTGAGTTTAGCTGATTTAGAACTGGCGGTGGGTTTAGATGTCAATGCCAACGGTAAGTTAACTTGGGGAGAAGTAAAAAGTCGCCAAGCTGAGATCGCCAGTTACTTAGCAGAAAACTTATTACTAAATCGAGACAAGCTTACATGTAACCTGCGTTTCGACCTTGTAGAGCGTTTACAAGATCATGCTAACGAAGCCTTCGCTGTTACTGACTTTTCAGGACAATGTGCTATCAGTGGGCCATTAAATATAAAATATAGTGCGATATTTGCTTTAGATAGTAGCCATGAAATGGTGCTAAACATTGGTGATGGCAGCAATATGCACAGCTTTGTCTTGGATGATAACACCAGAAAAATAACGATAGATTTACGTGAGGGAAGTTGGCGGACCACTTTTAAGCAGTTTGTCTATCAAGGCATTATTCATATTTGGATCGGTATTGATCATATTCTGTTCTTGTTAGCGCTATTGTTGCCGGCGGTACTAGAACGTAAAAACAAGCAGTGGCAAGCTATTACCAGTGTTAAGGTTATTTTGACCCATACGGTATGGATTATTAGCGCATTTACCCTAGCCCATTCGCTGACATTAACCGCAACCGCTTTAGGCTGGTTAAGCCCAAGTAGTCGTTGGGTGGAACTTGGCATTGCTTTATCCGTTTTATTTGCTGCCCTGAATAATATTTGGCCTCTAGTACTACGTTTAGCTTGGTTAACCTTTGCTTTTGGTTTGTTACACGGTATGGGCTTTGCTGGCGTATTAGGCGAGTTAGGTTTACCCGCTGATCAACAATTGCTGAGTATATTAGCCTTTAATCTTGGTGTGGAAATCGGTCAGTTAGCCATATTAGCTATTTTACTACCGGTATTGATTTTACTGCGCAAGAGAAAATTCTATAGCAAAGGCGTGATGCCGTTAGGTTCTTTATTGATTGCCTTGATGGCGGTGCAGTGGAGTATTGAGCGTTGGTGAGTTTGATTAGCGTTTAGCTGCGCTGCGTTAGCTTGATGTTAGCTTAGGTAGTAGCGGTTTAACGACAGTGTATTCTCACTAAGTGAGCGATAACTTGCGTTACTATTCTATATATATACCGCTCTTCTTGAAAATAAAAAGCCCTAGTTAACTTAATAACTAGGGCTTTTTATTTGTTATTTTGTCTGCGCTTTAAGACTGCGCTTTACGATATTTCTCGCACGCTACTTCATCTTCACATTCGCCATACAAGTATAAACTGTGATTGGTCAATTTCACTTTATGAAATTTTGCCACGTCTTCTTGGCGCTGTTCGATTACATCATCTTCAAATTCAATCACTTTACCGCAATTCAAACACACTAAGTGATCATGGTGTTTCTTATGACTTAGTTCAAATACTGATTTACCACCTTCAAAATGATGACGAGTGACAATACCTGCATCATCAAATTGGTTTAATACGCGATATACTGTCGCCAAACCAATTTCTTCATTATGCTCAAGCAAAAGTTTGTATACGTCTTCAGCACTGATGTGCTGGTTATTGGGGTTTTGTAAAATGGCCAAAATTTTAATGCGCGGCAGAGTAATTTTTAGTCCAGCTCTTTTTAGTTCTTCATTTTGTTCAGGCATTAATTTTGGTCTCTACATCTGCTTTAAATATAGTGAAAATTATAGGGGGTTATGGGCTCGGTTGAAAGGGCTAGTTGTAAATGATTGTCTATTTTGTTGGTTTTATTGGCTTAAAACGTCATAATACTTTGCTGGTCTGACGAGTATGAGGATATAAACCTTAGCGTTTATCTCAGTACTCACGTTTTTATTCCACCTTTGAGGAAAACCTATGTTTAAAAAAGCTTGGCAAATGAAATTATTACTAAATATCTGGCCACCATTTCTATTTACTGGCATTCGTGTTGTTGATGTTTCTGAGGATTTTCGTCAAGCCAAAGTGCGTTTAAAATTAAACATGTTTAACCAAAATGCGGTTGGTGTACATTTTGGTGGTTCGTTATATGCAATGACAGATCCCTTCTGCATGTTATTGGTAATGGCGCGATTGGGAAAAGATTATATCGTTTGGGATAAGTCAGCAGACATCGATTATATTAAACCCGGCAAGGGCACAGTAACCGCAGAATTTTTCATTACCGATGCTTTGATTGCCGATATTTTGACCCAGACCGCGCAAGGCGAAAAATATCTGCCTGAAATTCCGGTGTATGTAAAAGATGCGCAAGGCGAAATTGTCGCTAAGCTCAATAGAAAACTCTATATTCGCAGAAAAAAACCAGCGTAATAATGGCTGTAAAGTGACTAATACTTGGGGTTAAAATTTTAATCATTTATGCTAATAAGTTAGCTAAAGTAAAGCAGGCGTGAGCTTTATTTTGATTATTAGACCAAAAACGGGAACACATGGGTTAATGTGTCCCCGTGAGAACAGTTAATTACTGTGCCGTTGATGCACTAGCATTGATGACTTATAACTTACGCTTTATGAGTCATCAGTTGATAAACCTAGCATGCTCTTCTTTAATCTTTCTAAATCAATCGCATTTGAACGTACAGTAAGCTTAATATGGCTGTATTCATATTCTTCTTTAATAACACTCATATTTGAACGAATTTCACCTATGATACCTTTAGCGGTATAGGGGATAATAACTTCGTCTTCAATCATCTCGTCCTGTGCAACGCCAACAATATATTTATGCAATTTACTGATATCAGCGGGATTACGGGTTGAAGTCATCATAGCATCAGGGAACTCTTCCATCAGCGCTTGTTGTTGCTCAAGGCTCAGTTGGTCTGATTTGTTGAGTACCAGTAATTTTTTACTGTCTTCAACACCCACTTCTTCTAATACGTCATGAACGACATCGAGTTGTGCACGAAATGAAGGATCGGCAGCATCAACCACATAGAGCAATAATGATGCATCATGGGCTTCTGCTAAAGTGGAATGAAATGAGGCGACTAAATCGTGTGGTAATTTTTTAATAAAACCGACAGTATCTGAGACTAATATTCGTGGTTGAGTGATGGGATATAAGGCACGAACTGTGGTGTCAAGGGTGGCAAAAAGTTTGTTTTCACCTTCGACATCACTACCGGTTATGGCTCGCATCATCGATGACTTGCCGGCATTGGTATAACCCACTAAAGCGACACAAAAAAGCTCAGAACGTTGGCTACGTCGGCCTTTCATTTCGTCTTGAACACTGACTAACTCACGCTTGAGTTCGGCTAATTGGTCGCGAACTGCACGGCGGTTTAGCTCTAGTGTAGTTTCGCCAGCGCCTTTACCCATTTGACGTTCTTTATCACCCGTTGATGTTTCACGAAGGCGCGGTGCAACATAATTAAGCCGAGCAATTTCAACTTGTAATTTCGCTGTTTTGGTCCGAGCATGGCGACTAAATATTTCAATAATAATGCCGGTACGATCAAACACCTCTACGCCTAACTGATTCTCGACATTACGTAGCTGAGATGGGCTTAAATCACAATCAAATACCACCACATCAGCGCAGGCAAACGGCAGGTTATCCGATGGAACATTTACAGGGTTAAGGGTGAATTCTGCATCTTCTTCTAAGTTTTCATCCTCTTCTAAGCCTTCAACCACACCCTTGTTACCGGTGAGTTGCGCTATTTCAGCCAGTTTTCCTAAACCGAGTACATTCACTTTTTGGGTAGAACTCAGCTTTTGCGATTGTGTACCTACTACTTTAAAGCCTAAAGTAGTGACTAAGCGGGCAAGCTCTGCAAGTGACTCGGTTGCTTCATCACCTTTAAAATTCGGTGTGCAAATAGAAATAAGTAACGCGTTAGTCAGTGATGCTTTTGCTGTTAGTTGCATAATTTTTTATGTTAGTGCACGTTAAGTGCAGCCCTAATTTATATCTAAAGTTACCTCATCCTACGCTGTTATAGGTAAGCTTTATAGAGTAATTGCAGACTAAATTGTTGTAAGCGAAAAATTGTCGATATATTGAGATATCAGTTAACTCATTAAACAGCGTATTTAGGCCATAATGCCTTAAGGCCAAGGTGAGCCGGTGTTTTATGATGAACACTTTTTAGCCACTGGTTCACCTTGTGAGTGTGTGAGGGGACGAAATAACTAATCGTCAGTTGGCTTGTTAGACGTTAATAGCGCTTAGACTTTATTTCCCTTGTAAGTTATTACCGTTAGGAGTTAATACGGTTGAGCTTTAAACCTTAAGGCGAGCTAGTTTGAAGAAAAAGCGAAGTTTTTTGATTGAATAAAACAGCTCATGCCTGACCGTATTTTTTTGGCGAACTGAAACAGAACAAGCCATAATAAAAAAATTAAGTGGTGATAAGCATCAAGTTAACTTAGTCAGAAGAAGTCACGCTTGTGCTGTTATTAAAATCATTAAGCAATAAAGTTTGTTACTTAGCGTTTGATCATTTATGTACGGGTATCTAGCGATTAACCTTTCAAAGTTTCGTTTGGTAAAATATTTCAACGCGATTTCGACCTTTATCTTTCGCCTTATAAAGCGCTTGATCAGCCTGATTAGTCAGTTGTTCTATGTTTAATTCATCATTATCGAGATAAGTTTCTGAGACACCAAAACTACAACTAACTTGAAAATAGCTCTCGTCTGAAACAAATTTATATTGACTGATGGCTTCTCGGATACGATTGGCCGTGATGGCACCTGATTCTGCGTCGGTGTTGGGTAAGATAATAATAAATTCTTCTCCACCATAACGGGCTATCCAGTCAACGTCATTGCGAATACATGTATTAACTATCTGTACGAATTTTTTTAGTACCCTGTCGCCAGTATTGTGACCTTGTTGATCATTAATTTTTTTAAAATGGTCTAAATCTGCAAACAGCACAGTAACTTGATTTTTAAAACGATAAGTACGCTGTAGTTCTTTGGCCAAATTATTATCCAAGTATAATCGATTGTAGCAGCCAGTTAATGGGTCGGTTACCGAGAGTGTTTTAACTTTTTTATTGAGCTTAATTAATCGATGCGTAAGTCGAAAAACCGTTAGAGCGAATGAACACAAGTAAATAAGCAAGAAAAAACTACTGGTAATAATAGTATTGTATTCTTCATCCAAAAAGTGCAATTCAGGCAAGATAGCAAAAGCTAGAGCAAAAATTGTGATCATCACTAATAGCGTAGTTAACATGGCACGAAAGCCACCAACAAATAGCGCGTTTGCAATCAATAATGTGATCATCGTTGAAGTAAAGGAATAAATCGGTGTAACCAGTATCATCAGGCAAGCAAACAAAGCATCTAAATGCATGTTTATCTCTTCCTGTTTTCGTCCATTTGCAGACAGGTTGGTTGCTGTCAGGGCAAGATGTGGCCATAAAAGGCACAAGGGAATAATCCAGATATAATGTATATCAAAGATATTTGCTCCTAAAATTTGCACCGAAATGGACAAAGCATACATGGTTGCAACAATTCTAGGAATATGATTAATTTTTCCAAGAGGGTGGGCATCTTTGAAATAGATCAAGTTAATCCGTCAGTTATGGATGCTGTAAATGATACAGCTAAACTATATCGCTTTGTCTCTTTTGTCGATTAATTTCTATTATTCAGTGATGAAACTCTAGTCAATCATTAGTCAAATAGTAGTCAAGCCGTCATCATATATAATATTCAAATGGATGAAATCAGGTTAGGATTGAACATCACACAGGCATTTTACTTGCCAGTATCTGGGGGCTGAAAGAAAATATGCTACCGTTTAACTCATTTTCATCTTTACAGGCTTATTATTAATCATGTCATTTGAACTCATATTTTTGTTCCTTGCCGGTTTTTTTGGTGGTGTTGTTAACTCGATTGCCGGCGGTGGAAGTTTTATTACCTTTCCCGCGCTTATCTTTGTCGGTATTCCTCCTATTATGGCTAATGCGACCAATACTTTTGCGTCGTGCGCCGGTTATATGAGCGGTACTTATGCCTTTCGAAAAGAGCTTGCTGCGCATAAAGATGAACTCTTACTCATCATCGTTATCAGTTTACTAGGGGGTGTTTTTGGTGCTCAGCTTAATGCAGGGTTTAAAAAAATAGCGACTAAGCACCAACACGCATCTGCTATTGGTGGGGTTTTACTGTTAATACTACTCTTGGGAGTGTCTATTTATGGCGGTTTTTTTAACGCGGGACTGGGTATCATTATACTCAGCTATTTAGCATTAGCAGGCCATACCAACATCAATGCAATGAATGGATTGAAATTATTAGTGTCAGCGGCAGTGTCATTAATTGCCATCGCCCTGTTTATTTATAATGACGTTATTGTCTGGTATGAAGGTACTGTTTTGTTATGTGGCACGTTAGTAGGAGGCTATATGGCGGCGAATATATCACGCCAACTACCACAAAAGCAGGTCAGAGGTGGTGTTATTGTGATAAGTGTTGCGACGACATTATATTTCTTTTTCGCGACTTATTTAGCTTAACAGAGGGCAGAGCACAGGATTTTTATCCTACAACATTGCTAGCCAGTAACTAGGATAAACTGAGTTTGAATCAAGGTGAGTCGATTGCTGAAATACTTATCTTATATCTGATCAGGTAAGGTAAGGCTTTTTCAGAGGAAACTGGCTAAGTCACTTTTAACCATGAAAATTAGTAGCTGAAAAAACAAGTTTATTATGGCTAAAGTCCTTTTATAGCTAAAAAAACTGTTAATTAGTACTCAGCTGGAGACAAGTCATATTGTTGTTTAATGGTTAATCGCTGCTTAGCAATATTATCAAAGGCTCGCTGGTAGCTTTGTATTATGTGATCGGGTGTATTGATATTAAATGCCAAGTAATTACCTGTTTTGTTGACCTGCCAAACCTGTTCATAGGCATCAGTATTTAAGTTGCTTTTTTTCGCTAAATGCTCAAAAGCATGAATAGAGGTAACCATCATGTCTACACGACCTGATTGCATCAACAAAAAGGCTTGTTCTAGTTGTGAAATTTCTGCAAGACTAGCCGCAGGAAAACCCATTTTATGTAGCGAAATACCGGAAATATCATCCTTTACCGCTACAACAGTATGATTAAACACTTGTTGTAGGTTGGAAAAATTAAAGTTTTTTGATTTTTTGGCAATTAAGACATGAGTAGAATGAAAAAAAGGCCCAACCCATTTAAATAGCTTTTCACGTGGTTGAGTTTTAGACACAGTAAATAAAGCGGTATTACTTTTATCTAAAGTAAATTTATAGCCACGTGCCCATGGCACTAGCAGTACTTCTTGCTCAGGTATGTCTAAATTTTTCCAGATAGCTTTTAACGTATCTGCTGAAATGCCTTTGAGTTCATCATTGATTAAATAATTGGCTGGCGGATAAATCTCAGTATAAAAAGTGATGTTTTCAATGGCCGATGGAGATTGAAATGCCTTCAGCTGAGGAAGCACTAAAAAAAACAACAAAATTGATTTTAAAATAAATATTTTCATTAGAAAGATCAGTACCAAACCATCGGAAGATCATGATAGCAAGATTCACGATATTAATTAAGTTTAATTATTAAAATCAAATAATTAAACTTAATTAGGAGCAGCATTACTAAGTGCTAACTATTAAATGCCTTGGACTATAGTGATAGTCAACCGCCATTGCCTTTCTCTCAAGCGCTTATGCGCTACTATGGCTACATTTTTTGTTTGCTAGTTTTTTTAGATGAAGGGTTGAAAATTAATGTATATACCTTGAAACGCATGTCCGGCTGCAAGCGTATAGCAGGTTTTGTTATACCAATTTCATTAACTAGGTGGTCTACTTTATACGCAGTAGTGGGTTGTTTTAACGAGTAAAAATGATCAGATAATTAGTGAGGTTGGTATTAGCTATAATAGCAACAAAAAAGCCAGCTAACCGCTGGCTCTTTCAATACAATGTAGTTTACGGTTAAAGCGTTAGTCTGCTAACTCAGCTAAACATAGTTCATCGTAAATTTGTTTAACCCAAGTATCGACGCGCTCGGCGGTTAGTTCAGGCTGACGGTCTTCATCAATACATAAACCGATAAAGGTGTTTTCGTCAACTAAGCCTTTAGAGGCTTCAAATTCATAACCCTTGGTTGGCCAGTTACCAACAATAATAGCGCCCTTTGATTCCACGATATCACGCAATGGTTCCATCGCATCACAGAAGTACTCAGAGTAATCTTCTTGATCGCCTAAACCGAAAATAGCCACGAGTTTGTCGGTAAAATCAATTTCTTCTAATTCAGGTAAGAAGTCATCCCAATCACATTGGTTTTCGCCATAATACCAGGTAGGAATACCTAAAATTATTAAATCGAACTCAGCGATTTCTTCTTTGGTACTTTTGGCGATATCTCTAACATCGACAAGGCTTTTACCCAATTTTTTTTGGATCATTTTGCCTACGGCTTCGGTGTTGCCTGTGTCACTTCCGAAAAATAAACCTACAATTGCCATCAATTTAACCTTTTTATAGCTAACTAAACTTTAATATCGTTGGCATCAAGCGACTGAACTAATAGGGCTTCTATTAATTCACTTCGACTAACACCTTTATCATTTGCTAAAGCGTCTAAGCGTTCATATACATCTTGATGTAATTTAAACTCTATTCGCTTTAAGCCATTGTTCTTATCGCGCTTGACCTGATTGCGTTTGTTTATTTTTACTTGCACGCTGCGTGAATGGGGGTTCGTTTTTGGTCGCCCCGGTCGCTTTTCATCGCTAAATAAGTCAATGGTCGTTAAATCTGCTACTTCTTTTGCCATCTTATTACTTACTTACCCAACGCCTTGGCTTTCCCAAATAAACTGAATGATGCCTTTTGCGATAAATCCAGCACACCCTAAAAATAATACAAAATAAACAACTATCTTTCCGATCTTAGGTACATCGTTTTTTTTCATTACATCATGCATTGATAAGCCAATGAAAATAAAGATAAAAGCAAAAAATAAATTTAGCCCAATGGTTTCAATTAATTCGAAGTGTTCTGCTAACATATTTAACCCTAAAATTTTCAGGGCGCACTATAGCATATTACGGCTTTTAAAGACATTATTTTTGTTACCTGAGTAACCACTTTGTCAGCATTATTTTGCTATTTTGGCGCCTATGAGTATAAAATAATTTTATCTCGCTAATTATACAAAGTTATACTGTTTGGTATTAGCGCTAGATCAATTAACTTGTTAAAAATCCTTCAACGCTGCGATTAAAGGCAAGCGTTTTTTCAGCATGTAACCAATGCCCAGCCCCTTGAATAACGCGAGCACGACTCTGTGGAAATAAGCGTAATATTGCAGTGCGGTGTTCGGGCAATATATAGTCAGAATTAGCCCCTTTGATAAACAGGGTGGGGCCTTGATAGCTATTGCTGCCTTGATAAGCTGTCATTATATGTGGATAATTTTTTGCTATGTTTTCAATATTACATTTAAAAGAAAACTGGCCATTTTCGCTACTTAAATTACGCAATAAAAATTGTCGCACGCTGAGATTGTCAACATATTGGCTGAGCTGTTTATCCGCGTCTTTACGTTGTTTTATCGTGGTAAAGTCAAGTGACCTTAAGCCAGCAATTATTTGCTTATGGTGCGGTGGGTATTCAGCCGGGGCTATATCGGCAACAATTAACTTTTCAACTAGCGCTGGCGCAGTAAGGGCTAATTCCATGGCTATTTTTCCGCCCATAGAATGCCCCAAGACTACGGCACTATTGATGGCTAGGTGCTGCATAATATCAATGATGTCTTGTGCCATGGTTGAGTAGTTCATCACACTATCGTGAAATGAGTCGCCATGGTTACGGACATCAACACTGGTGACTCGATAATTTTCCGCTAAGGCTTTTGCCACCATATTGAGGTTTTCTAAGCGGCCAAATAAACCATGGATAAGGATAATGTTTTTACCGCTGCCAGATTGTTGATAGTTTAAAAGCTTTGCCATTGGAGTCTCTTATGGTGTTATTTAAGGAATAAAACTGTGCTTATTTTTACATTTTGAGGTAATAAAATCTAAATTAAATTTTATTAAAATCAAGCAGTATATCGATTTGAGCGTGCTGATTGTGGTGGCTAATATTTAATTTTAAGAGCTTACCCAATGGCTTTTTGAAAAATATTTCCATCATTTGTTAATCCACTATAGAGACTTATTATTAACGCAAGTATAATCTTGCCGCGATCTATCATAATTTTCCTAGGGTCATCAATGAAAAACATCGAAATAGATGAAGAACTTTATCAACATATTGCCTCAAATACCCAGTATATTGGCGAAAGTGCCTCGTCGATATTACGTCGTCTAATTAATTTACCCAGCCAAAACAATGCTGAGGTTGTAGCTGCCGTTAAAGTAGAAGTTGTTGAACAAATTGTAGAAGCAGTTGTTGAAGAGCCAGTAGCTGATGCAAAGGTTGATGTTAATGGCTCAGTATTTCATTACATCAATAGAGAAGAGTTGGCTATGCAGCGTGGCGCTGTAGGTCGATTTTTACTGGTATTAGCGGCATTACATCGGGTGCACGGCCAGCGTTTTTCAGTCGCTTGTCAGATCAGAGGTCGTGACCGTTTATATTTTGCGGCCAGTGAAGCAGAATTAGTGGCTAGTGGCAGCAGTACTAAGCCTCGTCAGATCCCAGAAAGCCCATTTTGGGTGATTACAAACTCAAACACTACCCGTAAAAAAATGATGTTGACCGAAGTCAGTCGAGCATTAGGCTATAACGAGCAAGATGTCGAAGACATTCGCGATTTACTTTAGTTATCATGGTGATATTAATCTGTGATCAAGTAAGGTATACGGCTTAAATTTTTATAAGGGATAAGGAAATTAAATGACCATTCATCAACATGCAGGCAAACTAGCAAGACCGATAGATAGAATTAACCTTGGTCGTTTGGTTAGCGACTATTTTTTACAAACACCTAATGTTGACATTGCCGAGCAAAAAGTGACTTTTGGTACTTCTGGGCATCGTGGTAATGCCAGTAAATTAAGCTTTAATCAGCAGCATATTGAAGCTATTTGTCAGGCAGTAGCTGAATATCGTTTAGCGCAAGGCTTTAATGGGCCACTTTATTTAGGTAAAGATACCCATGCGTTATCTGAGCCAGCCTTTGCTTCTGCTATTTCAGTATTGATCGCCAATAATGTCCCTGTTGTTATTCAAGACGATGATGGCTTTACGCCAACGCCGGTTATTTCACGCTTGATTATTGTCCATAATAAAACCCAGTCAAGCCAAGCTGATGGTTTGATCATCACGCCTTCGCATAATCCACCCAGCGATGGCGGCATTAAATATAATCCTCCTCATGGAGGTCCAGCTGAAGGTGAAATAACCCAAGTTATTGAGCAGCGTGCGAACGAAATAATTGCGAATAAACTGCTTGATGTTAAACGCCTTGATTATACCCAAGCACTAAAGTCAGCATTACTGACTCGTGAAGACTTTATCACATTTTATGTTGAGCAATTAAGCCAAGTAGTTGATATGGAAGCGATTGCAAAAGCAGGTATACATATTGGTGTTGACCCTTTAGGGGGCTCAGGTATTCACTATTGGCCGGTAATCGCTAAAAAATATGGTTTAAAATTAGACGTAGTCAATCCAGTGGTTGATGCAAGTTTTGCTTTTATGCCATTAGATAAAGATGGCAAAATTCGCATGGATTGTTCATCACCTTATGCCATGGCAGGCTTAATTGCTTTGAAAGACAAGTTTGATATTGCCGTCGGCAACGATCCTGATTTTGACCGCCACGGTATTGTGACTAAAACCGGTGGTTTGATGAACCCTAATCATTACTTAGCCGTGTCTATTCACTATTTAATGACCCACCGAAACTGGCCTAAAACTTGTAAAATAGGTAAAACACTGGTCTCTAGTTCGCTAATTGACCGTGTTGCCAAGCTTATTGACCGTCCTCTTTCAGAAGTACCTGTTGGTTTTAAATGGTTTGTTGATGGTTTACATGATGCAAGCTATGCCTTTGGCGGTGAAGAAAGCGCCGGTGCGACATTTATCGCCCGTGACGGCAGCTGTTGGACCACAGACAAAGATGGTTTTGTGATGACCTTACTCGCGGCTGAAATGCTTGCCGTTACCGGTAAAGACCCTTATCAATTATATCAAGCATTAGCTAAGCAATTAGGCGAGCCCTGTTATGGCCGTGTTGAGGCGGTCGCTAACTTGCAACAAAAGCAGGTACTGACGGCACTAACCGCCGATGCTATTACTACTGATGTGTTAGCGGGTGAGAAAATCAGCCAAATATTGTCACATGCACCCGGTAACAATGCCGCTATTGGTGGCATTAAAGTGTGTACTGAAAATGGTTGGTTTGCTGCTCGCCCGTCAGGCACTGAAGATATTTATAAAATATACGCAGAAAGTTTTATTGATGATGCGCATTTACAGTTAATTATTAGCGATGCACAAAAACTTGTCAGTGCTGCCTTTGTGGCTGCTGGTTTGTAATACAAGCATAAAAAATATGGTTAGAATGATGTTAAATAAAGTTGCGAGTGGATGACTTTATTTATCGTTATGTCATTCTAATATTTATCTATTACTTTCTGTTCTTATGATACTCAAGGTCGTCTTATTTACGCTTAGTGTATTATCAAGTATTGTGGTGCGGGTTAAGATGAATGTAACAAGATGTTAAGGTAGTCTTATTTACGCTTAGTGTATTATCAAGTATTGTGGTGCGGGTTAAGATGAATGTAACAAGACGTTAAGGTAGTTTTATTTACGCTTAGTATATTATCAAGTATTGTGGTGCGGGTTAAGATGAATGTAACAAGACGTTAAGGTAGTTTTATTTACGCTTAGTATATTATCAAGTATTGTGGTGCGGGTTAAGATGAATATAACAAGCTTTATTCTTGTTGTATTCATTAAAAAATATCTACTAGTCAATTAGTTAGCGAGATATTAGCTTTCCTAGTTATGGATAAACTCTAGCAATAGAACTAGAAATGGAAATTAAATGACGTCAATAAATTATTTTGAAAAATACGGGGGCTTTGCCACTTTATATCCGCTTGTGGGTGAGTTTTACGATGCAGTTCTAGAGTCAGATATTGTCGCTTATATTTTTGAACCTATTAGGATGGAGGCATTAATCGAGCACCAAACCAAATACTTGGCGGCTATGATGGGAGGCCCAGGTGAATATGATGATGCAAAGCTCAAATCAGCTCATAGTCGATTTAAGATAACTGAAGTTGAATGGCATGAAGTGGTCAATATTTTTATCGCTACCTTGAACAATTTTAAAGTTGAAGACGAGGATATCAAGGCGTTAGCTCGCTTGATAGCCGCTCGAAAATCGTTAATTGTCGCGGAGTAATAACCATGGGATTTGATTTATTAAATAAATTAGACGTTGTCGTTGCAATATGTAACAGGCAAACATTAGCCCCATCTTATTCGAGTAGCAAGTTTAAGGCGATCATAGGGGAATGTGGCGAGGCCATTTTCAACCTATTTGAGAGCAAATATCAAGAATTCTCTAGAGAGCAAGTCTTAGCTGTAACTGCACAAAGCCCTTATGCATTTACCATACAATTAAAAGATGAACGCACGCGTAAAACCATCAAAGTTATCATGAGTGATTATGATGAAGACCAACTCATGATTGTTGGTCAGGACATAACCGAGCTGAAAAAACTAGAATATTCATTACAGGCTTATGCTTCTCTTATGGAAACACAAGAAAAGAGCCTGATTAAAATGGCCTATACCGACTCATTAACCGGTATTGCCAACCGTCGAGCTATGTTCAAAAGATTTAATGAATACATTCAAAACCAAAACCAAAACCAAAACCAAAATAATACTAAGGGGTCGATCTGCATAATCGACATTGATCATTTTAAACAGTTTAACGACGTTTATGGCCATGAGTTTGGTGATTATGTACTAAAGCGTTTTGCTGAAAAAGTGACACTAGCATTAGATAATGACTGTTATTTTGCCCGCATTGGTGGAGAAGAGTTTTGTGTATTTAGTTACACGCGCACTGGCATAGAGTTAACTACGCTGATTGATACGGTTTTAGATTCAATAAAATGTTATGAAATACTGACGCCAGAAAAAAACATGACTCAACTTAGTTTTAGTGCTGGCATTGTCGAAAATACAACACATGGTACGACTTTAGATGAACTACTAAGCAATGCAGACATGGCATTATACTTTGCTAAAGCGACTGGACGTGGTCAAGTTATTTCTTTTTCAACAGATTTACTGGCAAAGCATGAAGCTAAGCCTATGCCTAAATCTCGAGAAATAAAGCGTTAAGTTATTTATTGCTATCAGAAATGAGCTTTGAATTTTTAAATCTTTTTTTACTGGTTTTTGTGAGCAAATTAACGCTGTTAAGATATTAAGTTCAGCTTTTCAATGTCATCCTGAACAATAAAAACAAGCCGACTCAGTGATAAAAACTGGCATTAAAAATCAACAGTCAGGATCGCTATTGAACCATCCGCACAAGTGCGCTGTTAATTACTTAAAACGAGCACAATTAATAGAGCCCTTATGCCGCTGAAATTTACTTATGTCCAATGAGTAAAATAAAGCGATAAAATAGTCATTGATAATGATGGCATAAATTCTCAAAACTGCTGGTAATTACTCTTCAACGTGACTCTATCTACCATGACTTTAATAGGAAAGTTAGCCGCTATAAAAATGCTACGTTAGCGCTTAATTTATGTTACTGACATAAAACGTTATCTAAAAAAACGCTTTTCTGTGATGATAAATTGGGCTTCTTTACCTTAATTTACAATGCTATGGATATAGTTTTTTCGGTGTTAGCAAGGCAAGCAGAGCGATAGCGCTTTAAGCTTAATCTAGATTTTGATTTTGATTTTAAAGATAACAGCTGAAAATATTGATCAATTTTCTCTAGTGGCTTAATCGCTATTTTAATAAAATATAATCTGAGCAGGTCGCTAATATTGTATGGGTGTAATACCCGTTAGTTACCTTAGACTAAAATACCGAGGTTAAAGAACACTTCACTCTCCAGAGCTATAAAGCGATATCATGACAAGAAAAATATTAACATTACCGGTAAAAAGAAAAAAATTACCCAAACAAGTGGATGAAGTAGTTAAAGATGTATCTTCTGATGACCCACAAAAGCGTTTTTTAAATGGCGTAGCCATCAATCCATATCAGTGTATTGAGCTAGCATCAGGCTCTGAGCAACTTTCCATGCGAGCGATGGATTTGTTTACACCGCTTGGCAGAGGTCAACGAGGCTTGATTGTTGCTCCGCCAGGCTCCGGAAAAACCACGCTTTTAAAAGATGTTTGCCAAGCAGTGTCGACAGCTTATCCCGAAATAAAGCTTTATGCCTTACTTATTGATGAGCGTCCAGAAGAGGTGACCGACTTTAAGCGCAGCGTGTCGGCACAAGTACATGCTTCCTCTACAGATGAAAACCATGACCAACACGTTCTTGTCGCTAATAACCTGCTTAATATTGCGCGCAAGGAAGCGGGAGAAGGTCATGATGTTATGATTGTTATTGATTCTCTAACTCGACTGACAAGAGTACATAATGCCAATCAGAAAAGCAGTGGCCGTACTATGTCGGGCGGCCTTGACGCTAGCGCGATGGCGATACCACGAAAATTATTTGGCGCGGCGAGAAAGATTGAGCATGGTGGGTCACTGACTATTTTAGCAACCATACTTGTTGATACTGGCAGCCGGATGGACCAAGTGATATTTGAGGAATTCAAAGGCACGGGTAATATGGAAGTTGTTTTATCACGGGAAGCTGCACAACAACGAATTTTTCCTGCCTTGGATATGGCTAAAAGTAGTACGCGCCGTGAGGAACTGCTGTTAAATGTTAAGGATCTCGAAAATATAAAAAATTTGAGAAGAGCATTTACCGGGCTTAAACCCACAGAAGGTGCGAGTAAACTTGTTGAGTTACTGAAAAAATATCCAAGCAATGCCGAGCTGTTAAATCGTTAGTGGCGAAAAAATTGCAGTGTATTACAGTGTGAGTTGATGAAATGAATTAGCGCACAAAGCGATAACTTTATGTGCTAATAAGCTCTGTTTTTTCTGCTACTTTTGCTGCTAGATTGGCAAATAGGTAGTTAATAATCTATGTTAAGCTTAGTTACTGGCTTAGTTTAATAGTTAATAGTGAGTCAAGACAACAAAGCGAATCAAGTTGTTTCGCTTTGTTGTTAGCTGACGCTAGTGCAAACTAGAACTGATAACTGACATTAAAATCAATAGTGCGCGCTAAGATGTAACGACCATTTGAAGATAAGGTGTCACGTGGATCTCCTTCGGTTAAACCTTCTTCATCAGTTAAATTACTTACCGATAATTGCATTTGTACTGCATCAGAAAGATTTAAAATCATACCAAGGTCAATTTTCTCGTAGCCCTCTAATACTGCTGCTGGGGTATTTAATGCATCGCTAAAACGATCATCTACCACGCTAAGTGTGCCGTACAAGGTGGCATACATGCCATTACTAAAGTCGATATTATAACTAGGTGTTACCCGCACTTGATAGCTTGGTAATCTTGGCGATTCATTGCCAATAACCAGTGGATCGCTATGCTCAGTGACTTCTGTTTTTTGCAAAGTAGCATTTAGGTTTATTGAAAAACCATTATTACTGTAGTAATTAAAATCGAGTTCTACGCCATAAGCTTCATTGGTAAAAACTTCTGCAGGATCACCTGGCGTTGCCACGAAAGTGTCACCTTTTACCTCGTTGAAAAAACCTGTTGCATAAAGCTCATAGCTATTGGTAGAAAGCTTATAACCTAATTCAAATTGACTAACATCTTTGATCAGATCTTCACCGGTTTGGTAGGCACCAAAGTTATCTCTGAAATCATCAAAGAAAGGCATTTTACTGCCTTCACTAGCGCGGACAAAAATGCCTTGTTTTTCAGCAAACATCCAGTTCGTACCAACTGTCCATGCCGTGCTTGTTTCATCGTAAGAGACAGCTTTGCTAATTACACCGTCTAAGCCTTCATCTACTGTGTACTCAATTTGATGGTTTTCACGACGCAACCCACCATCAATCGTTATTGCATCTGATACTTCATAAGAAGCGGCAAGGTAAAGGGCTGTTGTACGGCCTTCGCCAATACTATTGATATCGTAATTCCAGCCACAGCTATCCACATTGTCATTACAATCGATACCGGTCAGGTTTTCGCCGCCGGGTGCTATGACATGATAAGACTGATTACCTAATGCCCACCAATCTTTGGCAGAAAAAGTAGAGTTATATAAACCGGCGGTTACGCTGCCCTTGTTAAAGGTTTTGGTTAAAGCGAAATCATTGGTAAATGCTTCAATTTGTTTTTTTACTACCCAACGACCAATTTGTTGAACATCAGTATCACCTGAATATTCAGTACCTGTAACACTACCCAATGCAGTACTGCCATTATCTGCCACTGTTGATAATTTAACGGCTGAGCCTTCTGGTACTAAACCATAGGTATCAGCATCGCCACTGGTATAAATGAATCGATCAACTAGTCCCCAGCCATTATCTAAAGTTAGGTCAATACTACCGCCAGACACTGAGCCATTCCAGCCACGCCCTTGGCCAAAATCAACCGTTTCAGTGGTTTTATTACCTTCAGGACCATATTGAATACTTGCTTGGCGATTTAATGTGCCTATTTGAGTAAATTTATTATCGACACCTTCAACATTTAAAGGTGTTGGTAAATACCAAACACCATGGTCATCAGTTTGACGAGTGTAGAAGTTGATTTTACCGTTGTCTAAAACTTTGGTTAAGTTAAGCGTAAATTGATTGCCTTCTTCAGCATTAAAACCCGCATCGCGCACACCGGGTGAGCTTTTAATATAACCACCTACCATGAAGAACAGATCATCAGCAAGGCTGCCACTCACCACTGCGTCTACACGCTGTAAACCGTAGTCAGAAGTAGAGTACTTTACTAAGCCTTCGGTATATTCTGAGCCTTCTTTTAATAGAAAGTTAGTGGTAAGGCCGGGTTGACCATTACTGATCACTGGGTTGGTACCACCACGTAGTGCTTCCATAAATTCTACTGTTTCATCTAAGCGAAATAGGGTTGAATTTTCTAGGAAAGAAAGCGTTGGTGGCGGAAATATCGGCGCACCTTGCAGTTGAACTGTTAAGAAAGGCGCATCTCCACCACTAGGGAAGCCACGCACGAAAACATTGGCACCAGCAACGCCGCTTGAACTTTCAGACCAAACACCAGGAATTGCCTTAAACAAGTCAGCAGTGCTTTTTGGTGCTAATCTTTTAATATCTTCTTCAGAAAACGAGCTAATAGCAAAGCTGGCTTCTTCCTTAGCAACCGCTTTACCACTAAAAGTACCAGTAACGATAATTTTTTCAATTTTCTCATTGGCTACTTTACGGCTTGATTCTTCTGCAGCTAAAACATTATTTGCTTGGCAAAGTAAGGTTATTGCAATGGTGATTGCAGATAGTTTGAAATTCTTAGTCATGTTTTGTCCCCTGATCTGATAAGAGCATTCGCTTTATCAGTTAATAGTTTTGTTGAATATATTTTTCCCCACAAGCAATATAAGTGTGAATGCAAACGTTTGCAAGTCGATTGTTGCAAACGTTTGCATTTTTTTGTTTTCAATTGCATTACTGGCTAATTGTGCAATAATTCTTGAGCATTATTAAGTAGAAAAAATTAAGCTGTAAATTTATGACGGTAAAATCGAAAGTTGTATCAACTTAGGAAGTAAAGACAATTGGTTAATGACAACAAATTAACGTTAGCAGGGCTGGCAAAGCTAGCCGGTGTTTCGACGTCAACAGTATCAAGGGCTTTGAAAGATAACCCATTGATAAAAAAAGCAACGCGAGAAAGCCTACAAGCTTTAGCTAAAGAGCACAATTTCAGTTTAAACCGAGCGGCAAGTCGTTTACGTACCCAAAAGACTAATGTTGTAGCTGTTATTTTAAATTTAACTGATGATACAGACCAAAGTATCAGCGACCCTTTTTTACTTAAAGTTGTTGGCGATTTGAACCAAGAGCTTAATCAACACGGCTATGAATTATTATTGTCAAATTCGCACATGGCTAATGATGATTGGGCTAACTATTTTATTAGCAGTAGCAGAGCCGACGGCATTATAGTTATTGGCCAGGGTAAAAGCACAACACAAGTCGAGCAAGTGGCTAAATCAGGTGCTCCGCTTGTGGTTTGGGGCGCTCCAACGGCACAATCCAGTTACGTTATTGTTGGCAGTAATAACGACTTGGGCGGCTACCTTGCAACACAGCATTTGATTGACGGCGGCTGTAAACGTATTCTTTTTCTTGGCGATCCTGAACATGCTGAAATGAGTGAACGTTATAAAGGCTATAAAAGAGCCTTAATAGAAGCTGATATAGACTCGTCAACCGAGTTAACTTTATCTTGTGACATTACCAGTAAAGTTGCCTATGAAAAAATTGACGAGATAATTTTAGCTAAAGGGTTATTTTTTGATGGCATAGTTGCCACGAGTGATATGGTGGCTCTAGGGGCTTTAAAGGCTTTGAAAGAAAGATACATTAACATTCCTAATGATGTCAGTATTATTGGTTTTGATGATATTGCGATGGCAGAACTTTTTCATCCTGCCTTAACTACCATTAAACAGGACACTAAATTAGCGGCTAAAATAATGGTTGAGCAGCTGTTAAGGCAATTTAATCACCAAGCAGCCGAGTCTGTTGTCATCGACATTGAGCTTATTAAGCGAAAATCTACCCGCGATAGTTAAGCTACTAGCGGATATAGATTATAAAAAAACCACAATGCAAACGTTTGCATTGTGGTTTTTTTGTTATACACTAAGTAAAATCACCTTCAAGGATAAGTTAAAGTATGTCCCGACTAGTCACCATAAGTGCTATTGCAGCAGCCTATTTTGTTTTTGCCATTCTGCTAAATAGCGTTGGTACAGTGATCCTTCAATCGATTAATAGTTTTGGTGTTAGTATGCCACAAGCTAGTACTTTAGAAGGCTTTAAAGACTTATCCATTGCTTTTGTTTCTTTTTTTATAGCCTCTCTCATTCCAAGAATTGGCTATAAAGTCACCTTGATGATGGGTTTGTCATTAGTGACACTGGCGTGCTTGATTACTCCAATACTGGGCAGTTTTTGGGTGATTAAGTTACTGTTTGCCTGCATTGGTGTTTCATTTGCGTTAGTCAAAGTATCGGTTTACTCGATTATTGGCCAACTATCATCATCGGTAAAATCACATTCGTCACTACTTAACACCATTGAAGGTATTTTTATGTTGGGTAGCTTGTCAGGCTATTGGTTATTTAGCTTTTATGTCGACCCTAATATCAAAACCTCCACCGATTGGTTAGACGTGTATTATCCTTTGGCCGCAATGATCGCGTTAACCTTAGTCTTAGTCGCTTTTTCTTCCATTGAGAAAGCTGAAATAAGCAGTGAAAATAAAAACATGATCAGTGGTTTTATGCACATGATTAAAATGAGCTTTCAGCCCTTAGTGTTGGTGTTTGTTCTGTCTATCTTCCTTTACGTATTAATTGAGCAGGGTATTGGCACTTGGTTACCCACCTTTAACAGTGAGGTTCTGGGTTTACCCAGTAATGTTAGCGTACAAATGACCAGTATTTTTGCGGCTGCGCTTGCCATTGGTCGATTATTGGCCGGACAAGTATTACGAGTAATTCATTGGTATGTGTTACTCAACATCTGCTTAATCGTGATGGGACTAACCATTATCGTGCTATTACCATTAACCGAACTTTCTTCAACAAAAAATGTGACCAGCATTTTTGATGCGCCTTTAGTTGCTTATCTTTTACCCCTGATTGGTTTGATGATGGCGCCTATTTATCCAGTACTTAATTCAGTGATGTTAAGCAGTATAGAGCGTTCGCAACATGCGGCTATGACAGGGTTAATTGTTATTTTTTCTGCTTTGGGGGGAACCACAGGTTCAATTATTACCGGCTTCTCTTTTCAAGCTTTTGGCGGCCAAACCGCTTTTTATCTGTCACTTATTCCTATGGGACTAATTTTTATTAGTCTGTATTTTTTCAAAACGGCAACGCAGAAAACGCTCGATTTAAAGCCGGTATAGAGACTCGAATGAAACACACCAATAATATAACGTCAACAATCCAAACAAGCTTAGCATTCTTTGAAAGTGAGCTATTTAATCAAGTACAAATGAGTGGCATTTTTCCTGATAGTAAAACTTTTGCTGACGCCATAGCCAGATTTCCGCTTGAAGATATATTGAAAAAATATAATTCAGCGCCAATTAATAATGAAAATATCATTGAATTTGTTGAAGAAAATTTTATTATTCCTAAGCTAAATGAAATACTTATTGAAACACCAAGTCTTGATATTAATAAGCAAATTGACGCTTTATGGCAAGCTTTACGCATGCCAGCAGATCAGCAACTCAATAGCTCTTTATTAGCCCTTAATAAACCTTATATAGTGCCAGGAGGGCGTTTTAGAGAAATATACTACTGGGACAGTTATTTTACTGCTTTGGGCTTGGTTGAGTCGAATCAAGTTGCGCTAGTTGAATCTATGTTAGAAAATTTTGTCGACTTACAATCACGTTACGGCTTAATTCCTAATGGCAATAGAAGCTATTATATCTCGCGTTCTCAACCACCTATTCTAGGTTTATTAGTTGAATTGCTTTTACCTTATCAAGACGATAAAGGCGCATTTTTAAAAAAATATATTACGCCGATTGAAGTGGAATACCAATTTTGGATGCAGGGAAGTGCCAGTTTATCTCAGGGCCAATATGAGCATAGGCGTGTTGTAAAAATGCCTGATGGTAGCTTTTTGAATCGTTATTGGGATGACAATGAAACACCACGGTCAGAGTCATATAAAGAAGATATAGAATTACTAGATCAGTCAAAGCCCGAAAACCCTGGTGAGTTTTATCGTAATATTCGTGCGGCTTGTGAGTCGGGTTGGGATTTTAGCTCGCGCTGGTTGGCTGATGCGCAGTCATTGGCTTCTATTCGTACCACCCAAATTATTCCAGTAGACTTAAATTGCTTGTTGTATAAACAAGAAAGCCTACTGGCTGATTATTATTTAGCGACTGGCGATAAAGCGGCGAGTGCAAGTTACCAAAATTATGCCCTAAGCAGAAAAAATGCTATTAATCGTTATATGTGGTCAACGGAGCAGGGTTATTTTATGGATTACGATATCGGTCAGCAAAACCAGAGTGCGGTGTATTCCTTAGCTGGCGTGTTACCTTTATTTGTACAATTAGCCAGTTCAAGCCAAGCAGAGCAGATAGCTGTTGTTATTGAAGATAAGTTTTTGCAAAAAGGAGGCTTAACGACTACAGCTATTAACAGCGGCCAACAATGGGACGCCCCTAACGGTTGGGCACCTTTACACTGGTTTGCGGTGCAAGGTTTACTTAACTATCAGCAAGCGTCTTTAGCGCAAACAATTAAAAGTCGTTGGCTAAATACTGTTGAGGTTTATTTTAACAAAACGGGCAAGCTGATGGAAAAATACAATGTCTGCCAGCAAAGTGATAAAGCTGAAGGAGGCGAGTATGATGTGCAAGAAGGCTTTGGTTGGACAAATGGAGTTTATAAAGCCTTTGTGCAAAAATAGTTATCCGCAGTAAGGTTAATAAGTTTCATCAAACCAAATTTAAACATCTAAGATTTTTTAGGGGATATTGCGCGCTAAAGATAATATTTGTCTAATCTAGCTACCTTCGAAGATAGTCGCCATGACCTCAGGAGATTTCAAACGCTATTGCAACAAAAGTAGCTATTAAAATTTAAGTCCTAATTTTAATAGCTAGCGACAAAAGTGGCTGTTAATAACCCAAGTCATAGGTTAATAACACGCTTGTAAATGTTTACCTTTAGCATAAAATTTTAACTCGCTTTATACCCTAGAGCGAGTTAGTAACCTGGTTAAACTTTTAACTCTGAAAGTTGTAATTTTCACTATTTTAAACCGCTTGCTTAAAGTGCTTAATAAGATGGCTGAGACAGTTAAAGACGGATATTTTACTACTCACCAACCAACCTACCCAGCAATCAACCTACTAAGCAAGCAATAGCGACAAAAAATATCTACTGTTAAAGCTTACACTGAGTAATCATGCACAAAAGAGATTAAATTTTCAGCGCAAAGACCTTTAGTTTCAAATCAAGTACAATAGCGCGTAATCAGCAATCAGCAATCAGCAATCAACAATTAATAAGCGTTGCCGTCTCCAATCTAGGCTACTCAATTAAACTCTTTTATGACAACAGGTGAAAACGCGTGAGTGATTTTTCAAGTTCAACCAATGCCTTCGCATCAACTTTACAACAAAGTGGTGATTTTCTCTCAATGACTCGTGCTAATGAATGGTCATTACCTGGTGGCGTTTTTAGTTTTGATGTTACGCATCAAGCTTCTCAAACCTCAAGTAAAGTCACGGTATTAGATACCGGCTTAATTACCTTCGAACCGATTGATCGTGCTAGCAGCCAAGATATTGTTTTATCGAGTGCTGTCCATGGTAATGAAACCGCGCCTATTGAAATTTGCAGCGATATTATTGGCCAATTGATCCGAGGTGAATTGAAGTTAGCAGAGCGGGTATTATTTATTTTTGGTAATCCGGCCTCAATGAATATTGCTGAGCGCTTTATTGAAGAAAACCTGAATCGTTTGTTTTCTGGCGGCCATTCACAAGACCAAGGCCAAGGTGCGGGGTTAATTAATAAAGAGCGTCATCGTGCTTTGTTATTAGAAAACACGGTGAGAGACTTCTTCGCTGCAGGCAGTAAATTAGACTCAGCAGATGGCGTAGAACGTAGTCGTTGTCATTACGATCTACATACCGCTATTCGTGGCTCAAAGTGTGATAAATTTGCAGTTTACCCTTTTTTACATGGCGCGCCGCGTAAAAAAAGTCAGTTACAATTTCTTCATGCCTGCGGTGTTAGCACTATTTTGTTGTCACATTCTCCAACGACTACCTTTAGTTATTTTTCGTCACATGAATTTGGCGCTGATGCTTTTACCGTTGAGCTAGGTAAAGTACGTCCATTTGGTGAGAATGATATGAGCCAGTTTGTTCAAGTTAGAGACACTTTGACCAAGCTAGTGTCAGGCCAGCAGCTTGATTTAGCACCATATAAAGCCAGCGACTTTAATCTTTATGAAATATCACAGGTGATTGATCGCCAACATGAAGATTTTTCGTTAACTTTTGCTGATGATGTTGAAAACTTCACAGACTTTCCTAAAGGTCATGTATTAGCGATTGACGGTGAAAATGAAGTTAAAACTCAGCAAGACGGCGAAGCGATTATTTTCCCTAATGCTAATGTCGCTATTGGCCAACGTGCGATGCTAACCGTTACCCCCACAACACTTGCCTAAATGGACTTAGGTACTTAGGTTATGTCTGGAACAAATAACCTGTGCCTAAGTACCTAGGTGAATCTCGTTACTTAGATACTTAGCTTAGAACTGAAACTAAAAGTCTGCGTCTAAATGGACTTCGGTATTTAGCTACTGAGTTTTTTGAAACTAAAATATTTTTTATCAATGACTTAGACTAA
Source organism: Colwellia sp. MB02u-9 (assembly GCF_014077085.1). Lineage (NCBI taxonomy): Bacteria > Pseudomonadati > Pseudomonadota > Gammaproteobacteria > Alteromonadales > Colwelliaceae > Colwellia > Colwellia sp. MB02u-9. Next base: position 27,753 of record NZ_JACGVF010000093.1, on the reverse strand, counting down.
TAGGCTTGATTATAGCGAATATAACTGTAAAGAATTCTGCTCGCTGCAAGGCTTGCAGAACAGTTCACTTTGATCACTAGACTTGTGTTTCAGTTTACGTAAAGGTAAAGTGATCGCGATTATTACAACCAACAATTCATAACAACGACATTAATACTCACCTTGCGTTGAAAGCTTCTATACTTTCATTAATTAAAGCCAAGGTAGAATAGGCAATGTTACCTTATATCCAAGGTTAATAAAAAAAGAGAAGGCTATGAACACTGACGTATATAGCGAAAGCCCGGTTGTACATCAACCCGCTTTTATTGATGGTCATTCAGTTGAAATTCCAATCCTTAAAATATTGAAACAAGATGGTAGCATTTATAAAAATGCTGCCATGCCAAACATAGATCAAGCATTAGCGACTAAAACCTATAAAACGCTCGCTTTTCATCGTGTATTAGATGAACGTATGGTGGCAGCACAGCGCCAAGGTCGCATCAGTTTTTATATGACGGCACTCGGCGAAGAAGCTGCTAGTGTTGGTGGTGCTGCTGGCCTGAAAGATCAAGATATGATCATGGCGCAGTATCGTGAGCAGGGAGCATTAATGTTTCGAGGTTTTAGCCTTGAAAACTTTATGAACCAAATGTTCAGCAATGAAAAAGATTTAGGTAAAGGTCGTCAAATGCCAATTCATTACGGTAGTCGTGAATTGAACTATATGACGATTTCATCACCACTTGGTACACAAATCCCACAAGCTGCCGGTTATGCCTATGGTCAAAAACTGCAAGGTTTAGATGCGGTGACCATTTGTTATTTCGGTGAAGGCGCAGCGTCTGAAGGCGACTTTCATGCCGGCTTAAACATGGCGGCTGTACATCAAGCACCGGTTATTTTCTTCTGTCGTAATAATGGCTACGCTATTTCAACGCCATCAGAAGAACAATATGTCGGTAATGGTATTGCTTCACGTGGTGTGGGTTACGGTATGAAAACCATACGTATTGACGGCAATGATATTTTAGCTGTGATTGCTGCAGTACAATTGGCGCGTGAATATGGCATAAAAGAAGGCAAGCCGGTATTAATTGAAGCTATGTCTTACCGTTTAGGTGCGCATTCAACGTCTGATGATCCTTCAGGTTATAGAACACGTGAAGAAGAAGCCAAATGGCAAGAACATGATCCTATTCTTCGGATGAAGAACTGGATGCTTGCCCAAGGTTGGTGGGACGAAGCACAAGAAACTGCCTTGTTTGAAAAGCTCAGAGATGAAGTTTTAGCCGCTGTTAAAGTGGCTGAAAAAATTGACAAGCCACCAGTAGAAGATCTCATTACTGATGTTTATGACCAAGTACCGCCTTTGTTACAAAGTCAATTTGATGATCTTAAAGAACATATCAAAAAACATCCTAAAGCTTACCCGTTTACGTCAGGGAGAATTAAGTAATGGCGCAAATCAATTTATTACAAGCGATTAATGACGCGCTTAATATCGTGATGGCAGAAAACGATCGTGCGGTTTGTTTTGGTGAAGATGTGGGTCACTTTGGTGGCGTATTCCGTGCAACCAGTGGTTTACAAGAAAAATACGGTAAAAGCCGTTGCTTTAATACCCCCTTGGTTGAGCAAGGTGTTATTGGTTTTGCTAATGGCCTAGCCGCGCAAGGTAGTACCGCTATTGCTGAAATTCAGTTTGCTGATTATATTTTTCCGGCCTTTGACCAAATTGTTAATGAATCAGCTAAATTTCGTTACCGCAGTGGTAATGAATTTGATGTGGGTAAACTGACTATTCGTACGCCATACGGCGGCGGTATTGCCGGTGGTTTATATCATAGCCAATCACCTGAAGCTTATTTTGCTCATACACCTGGTTTAAAAGTTGTGGTGCCTCGTAACCCTTATCAAGCAAAAGGTTTGTTACTGGCGTCAATTCGTGACGATAACCCGGTAATATTCTTTGAACCTAAACGTTTGTATCGTGCATCAGTTGGCGAAGTGCCAGAAGAAGACTACGAACTACCCTTAGGTAAAGCTGACGTTGTGCAAAAAGGCAGTGATATCACCTTACTGGCTTGGGGCGCTCAAGTTGAGATTGTTGAGAAAGCAGCAGCATTGGCAGCAAGTGACGGTATTTCATGTGAAATTATTGATTTACGTACCATTTTGCCTTGGGATATTGAAACAGTAGCAAACTCAGTGACTAAAACAGGGCGTTTTGTTGTCAGTCAGGAAGCCCCTTTAACGGCTGGTTTTGCCAGTGAAATTGCCGCGACTATTCAACAAGAATGTTTCTTGCATTTAGAAGCGCCAATTGCTCGAGTTTGTGGCATGGATACACCTTATCCATTAGCACTTGAAAAAGAATACGCCGCAGATCATTTAAAGATCTTTGAAGCAATTAAAACCACTATGACCTACTAGGATTTATAAGCATGAGCATTGATTTTATACTGCCAGATATTGGCGAAGGTATCGTTGAATGTGAACTGGTTGAATGGCTAGTAGCTGAAGGCGATGTGATTGCAGAAGATCAGCCCGTTGCTGATGTGATGACCGACAAAGCCTTGGTTCAAATTCCAGCGATGCATTCTGGCGTAGTAGACAAACTTTACTACGCACAAGGCGAGATAGCGAAAGTTCATCAACCGCTATTTTCGATGACACCAGAAGGTAGCGATGAAACGAAAAGCGCTGTTGCACCAACATTAGATGAAACAATAGCCGCTGAAATACCTGTAGCGCCAGCGCCTACTACTGCAAGTGGCACTCAAGTAGAAGACTTTATTTTACCTGATATTGGTGAAGGTATTGTTGAATGTGAACTGGTTGAATGGTTAGTGGCTGAAGGTGATTTGATTGAAGAAGATCAACCGATAGCTGACGTTATGACCGATAAAGCCTTGGTACAAATTCCAGCTATGCATAAAGGTAAAGTGGTTAAGCTTTATTATGCCAAAGGTGAAATTGCCAAAGTTCATGCGCCCTTATTTGCCGTTGAAATTGCCGCATCTGGACCAGCGACTGTTGCTGCTGTAGTTGAAGCTCCAAAAGCTGTTGCCACTAATGCACCAGCTAAGGCTGAGGTTGTTGAAAATCAAGCAGTTGTAGCAAAAACAGTGAATGAAAAAGCTGTCGCGAGTCCAGCCGTGCGCCGTGTTGCGCGTGAGTTAAGTGTTAATATTCATCAAGTACCTGGCAGTGGTAAAAAAGGTCGGGTTTATAAAGAAGATGTTTTAGCTTTTAACAAAGTACCAGCACCCGCAGTGGCGACTAACCCTAGCGTTGCTGATGTTAGCAATGTTACCAGTAGTGTTGTTGGTGGCACACGCGTTGAACCTATTCGCGGTATAAAAGCTGTGATGGCAAAAGCTATGGTTAGGTCAGTATCGACTATTCCTCACTTTACTTACTGTGAAGAAATCGACATGACCAATTTGATTAAATTGCGTGGTGAACTAAAAGAAGTTTATGCCAAGCAAGATATCAAATTAACCATGATGCCATTCTTTATGAAAGCTATGTCGTTAGCGTTGAAGCAATTTCCGTTAGTGAATACGCAAGTGAATGAAGATTGCACCGAGTTAACTTATTTTGACGATCATAATATTGGTATGGCCGTTGACTCAAAAGTAGGTTTGTTAGTACCTAATGTTAAACAAGTACAAACAAAATCTATTTTAGACTTAGCTGCGGATATTACCCGTTTAACCAATGACGCCCGCTCAGGTCGAGTGCCAGCAGCTGATTTGAAAGGTGGCACGATCACCATTTCAAACATTGGCGCTATTGGTGGCACATTGGCAACGCCTATTATCAATAAGCCTGAATCTGCTATTGTTGCCTTAGGTAAGTTACAAAAATTACCCCGCTTTAATGACAAAGGTGAAGTGGAAGCTCGCTCAATTATGCAAGTGAGTTGGTCTGGCGATCATCGTACTATTGACGGTGGCACCATTGCTCGTTTTTGTAATTTATGGAAGTCATTCCTTGAAGAGCCAAGCAATATGCTAGTGCATATGTCATAATTTTTGTTCAATTATCTTGATTAAAAAAACCTGCATTATGCAGGTTTTTTTTATTAAAAATTAGGCTGAAGAAATGATAAATTTAAATAACTCAATGTTTTTGAATTACTTTAGTCACAAGAACTCAGCTAAAAGATATCAATTAGCCTTAAATTCAATGATAATTTATCTAGATCCAGATGTTTACAGTTAAGGAAGTCTAGTGGCGGAAAAGAAACTCCAGCATTTTTATATCGCTGAAGAACAGTCGATTTATTTATTAAATCATGAAGATGCAACCAAGTTAAAGCAATGGGTTGAGCTTTGTCAGCAGCAGTTAACTTTGTTGGGTTATCAAAATATCGCGCTCATTGGTAAAGGGGCTTATGGTTTTGTCTTTGGCGGAGAAGACGAACATGGGCAATCACAAGTCTTTAAGTTTTCCCGTATTAATCTGCCACAACATGTTCAAGATCGCTTAGCTGAAGAAGCCGATATTCAGCGAGAATTATCTCATGAACGTATTCCTAAAATCATGGGTTATTACAAGATAAAGCGCCAATCAATTGTCCATATGCAGCGTGCTCCAGGCATAGATCTTGAGAAGTTGTCCTATCAAGAGGGGCCTTTACCCAGTGAATTAATCGTTAAAATTGCCTTACAACTTGCGGATATTCTGATTTATTTGCGCGATTCTAGTCAACACGAGAAGGGTAGACCTTATGTTCATGGTGACATAAAACCTTCCAATGTGGTGTTTGACCCTGAAACTGAGAAAGTCTACCTAATCGATTGGGGCTCCTCAGTACCTGCCCAACTTGATGTTAATGGCCAATCTACGGCTAATAATGTTATGGATTTAATGAGCAGCGATTTACAAAATAGTAATGCCCGCTTAGGCGATGTTTACTTTATTGGTGATGAGCAAATTAGCGGTGAAATGTCGTCGCCCCGTTTTGACGAACAAGGGCTAGCGGCAACTTTATATGCCTTAGCTTCAGGGCAGTCTTGTCGCTATGGTAGTGCGGTGATCACGCCTTCATCTTTGGGCTTGCCTAAATTACTGGCGCAAATATTATCGGGTATGTTTAGCAAAGACAGAAGTGAGCGAAATAAAGCTGGGGACTATTTTTTTAAACATCTAGCCCTGTTAAAAAATACTGTAATGGCTGATCCGCCTTTGCCGGTTGAAATTAAGCCTTTAGTGCCAGTTTGGTGTAAAAGTTATCACAAAAATATGGATACTGTGGTTTATGGTTCGCGTAAATCTTTCCTGCGAGAATCTGTAGAGGTAGACGAATTAAATGATATAGACGACGTGCAATTAGAAAAATACTTTAAGAATTTTCTGATGGGCATGGGCGATACTGAGAAGGCTTTTGTTGCTGCGGTTAGCCGTCTAGCTAATTTTCCTGTTGTGGGTGGCTTAGCGGTGCGTTGGGAAAAAAATGGCGTGTATATTGACTCAAACTTATCGTTATTTGACCCGAAACTGAAAACATCATTTCAAAGTGCGGTGAATAATATGGTGCGCTTAGCTCAAGGTATATTCAGAATAGGGGTTTTTAAAAGTTGTTTATTCAATGCCAGAAATACTTTGCATGTTGAGCGTGAAAATGAACAGCAACCCTTTCAAGCCTTAGCCAATCAAGTTATCCATTTTGATGTCAGTGATATTGCCGATATTGACGATATAACACGACTGCATTCTTACTTTGAAGATGGTGTCGACCCAGATGAATATTTATATTTACCCGACGAAGTTATGGTGGTGCTAGGGCGTTTAAATCAGATCCATCACACAGGTTGTATTATTTTTGAGGTTTTGCCACGACACCTTAAAATTCACAGTTATTTAATGTTGCTAAATCACGATAAAGAAGCAGAATTTACGCAATGCTTGACAGAAATATTACAGTTGCTACCAACGATTACCGGTATTGGTATTTCTGGTTTTATGAAGCTGCCTTACAAAGACACACGATTTTTTGAACACATAAATGGCTTACCGGATAAGTTTTATCCGAGAAACCCCAAGCAAACAGCACAACCTTAACTCTGTCTAACAATAAAATAGCCATAAAGGCTTGATTCAAATAATACTAAACGGACTAAATTAGTCCGTTTAGTATTAAGCTCATTGAATAAGTTTAATATGTTCGGTGTTCGGTTTAGCTACGCATGCTGAAAATTCATCCGCTAAACATTCAGATGCTTTTAACACTGCTTGCCAATATTTTAGCCGTGTTGCAGGCGCTAGATTAATAAAGTCTTTACGGTCAGGTATTTTTGCAAAAGGTAATTGAGCAATAAAGGCTGCAGAGGGCACTAACATTACGGTGTTTTTGTAATACTCGGTATTGACCTTACGCGCTAAATTTTTATCAAACCAACCGGCTTTTGGCGTTGGTGAAAAGTGTGGATACAGGGTAAGGCCAGATGCTGGCTTGATATCAACATCAAAGTGGTAATCAATAATACCACCGTCGCGATACATGCCTTTTGGCGAATCAGCAATGTTTTTTACACCGCCCATAACAACAGGGATAGAGCCAGAGGCAAGCAAACTGGTGGTTAAGTTTTTGTGACTCAAGGCTTGATATTGGGTATTAAAATTATAAGGGTCATTAATCGTTAACTGGCTTTTAGGATGATGGTAAACAAAGCGTTGATATTGTTTGGCCAGTAAACCGCGATTGATTTGATTAAATACCATGCTTGATATTAACCCCAACATTAACGGCGTTTTTTGCTCAAAAGAAGTTAAGCCACGGCATTTTGCGACAATAAAGTGTGCTTTGAAAATTGGATTGTTGATAATTTCATCACTGCCGTTAGCACCTAAGACTTCTTCAAGTAGAGCCATTGCTTTGGCGGTAATTTCTTTATTTTTGGCATTTTCCGAATAAGTGGTTTGTGAATAGAGTGTCGCTAAGCGCGTAATCGCCGCAACGGGATCTTGCTGGCTAAGGGCGGCAAAGCGAAATGCCCCTGCTGACGAACCGACTAAATTTAATTCAGTGCGGCGATCTTTAAAATATTCACCAAAAAGGTATTTGTCTAAGCCAAATAAGCTAAACCATTTTGGCCCGCCACTGGCGCCCAGCATAGTGGTAAAAAGTTCTTGTTTAAAACCGTGTTCTTGTATTTTTTTTAAGGCATTAGAGCCTGCATAAATATCTAACATCTTATTTCTTCAATTTAATTTTCGGGTGACTGGTTATTAACCCTTCATTATTAGGTTTATAGTCATCAGGTAGAGTGCAATAGTACTCTGTCTGAGCCTATAGATGAAGCGGTTTAAATTCCACAACAAGCGTGTATTGATGAATGAAAAAATGTTCGAAATGAACAAAGCTATGCATCAAAGCTATGCATCAAAAATATGCTCCTCAGATGAAACCTATTCTAAAAATGCTCAACTGTGATGTGAAAAATATAGAAGTATTAGATGAAGGAGATTTTGTCATTCATTTCAAAAAACATAATAGTTCTGAGGTGAATGATGGTAATTTAAAAGTTGTGGGGGAAAGGCTTTTCTAAACAACCTCAATTTGGCTTTATTTTACTCAGTAGTATTAGTTGTTGTTATATATGAGTTTTAGTGTATTGTGTAATCTGTTTTAGGTAGTTAACTACCTAAGAACAGGGATTTTAAATTTAAAGGAACTAATATGCTCATAACATTTTTACATTCATCACTGCTACTTTTTCTTCTTCGAACTCCGCTATTATCAGTAGCTAATACTTGTCAAAAACCTCCCTACACCAAGCTCAAAGTAAAAGAATAAGCTCAATTTCCCATAATTAACAAAAGTTCGTACAGGCTGTAAATAGTCGACCTTCGTAATAATAAAGGGGACTCAGCAATTGTTAGCCGTATGGCATCGGAAAGCCCACTAATAAAAACAATATGAGTTATTGCGCATGATTAAAAATGAACTGGCCCTTTTCTCTTTATAGAGATTAGCTTAATAGTCATTTTTATACTTATGAATACCTCAATTAAAATTAATACACTAAAAATTTCAAACCATAATACCAATTAATAAGGACATACCATGAAAAAACAGTTATTACTTTCAATGCTAGCGTTATCAATTATTACAGGTTGTGGCGGTAGTGATAAATCAACCAAAACTACAACTCCACCCCCTCCCGAAAGCAACACAGCCCCTATAGCTAATGCTGATACTGGCCTTGCACAAAATAATAAGTCAAGCACACTTGATGTATTAGCTAATGACACAGACAGTAACGGTGATACTTTAACCTTAGACAGCATCACTGTTCAGCCACAATTTGGCACGGTTGAAATCGTTGATAATGCGCTTTTATTCACTCCACAAACAGATTATGCAGGCGTTGACACCCTAAGCTATCAAATATCTGATGGTGCATTAACCGCAGAAGCTGAAGTTAACCTTACAATCAATCATACAATGACAATAGCGGGAAAGGTTACAGACAGCCCAATCTCAAATGCATTAGTTACAATTGAATTAGACGGTCAAACTTATACCGCCACAGCCGACTCGAAAGGCAACTATCAGCTACCCATCACCATTAATAACATGCAAAATATGCTTTTCATAAAAGCACAAGGTAGTGAGATAAACAATCAGGCAAGCGTTGAGTTGGTTGCTATGCTAGGAGAAGTTAAAAATCTGCTTAGTTCTGTTGATGCTAACAAAGAACTAACAAATCAAGAAAACAATAGAACTAACGTGACTCACCTTTCTACGGCAACGTATTTACTAGCGAAAGACAGGAATGAAAACCAAAACATAGCTTCAAACGAGCAGCTTGAAGCGTTAAAAAGCGATATTTCGGCAGAGGATACGCTAGAAACCGCAGGTTTTATTAAATTATTAGTAGATAACCCCGACTTTCAAATACCTGAAGGCGAGTCTATTTTGTCATTACTGGACTCTGATGACGCTAGTTCAACAACAGACGCTATAACTACCTACCTAGTAGCAAACGCTTATGTTGATGAAAGCGGTGAGGTAACTGAAGCCTATACTCAAGCGTTAGACGTAGCCATAGCGGCAACAGTTTCGGACCCAGACGCGGTAGCACAATTCACTACTGAAATGTTTACCGATAAAACCATGCTCGGTTTTTATGGCGCTAAACAAGGGTGGCTTCAACATGAGGGAACTGGCTGGCACTTTAATAGTAACGGAACAGCAAGTAACTATGCCATAAACTATGATGGTGTTGATACCAAACAAGCGGATTGGACAGTAACCAATGGCAAGCTTGTGTTAGCCTATAAAAACAATGAAGTACGCTTAGATTATTTTTCTTATCCGTTTGATAGCGTAACCACTCGTTATGGTTTTGAACAATCAGTTCAAGATAAGTTAAAAGAAGCTGCAGATAATGGAGTAATCGGTAAAAACTTAGAAATTGAAATTCATTCCGGTCTAGGGCATGAAAGTGTCACCCTATTATCAAAAACTGATACAGCATACCAAGTGAATATTTCAGGCGAATTTGGCTATAAAATGACGCCTCCAGAGGCAATGGATTGGCAGGGTGAATCTCCTACTGGTACAGAATTTATCAACTCAACTCGTACTTATGTTCACAATGACAATAGTTTATTTGCAGGCAAAGTGCTAAATGGTATATCTGGTCGTTGGGTCATGCATTTTGACTATTCAATTAAGGATTCTTCACAACAGCAAGTTGAAGGCTTTTTCGGGGACACCATTACCATTAGTGAAACCTCAGCGACAACAGATAAGTCGGCTTATCAATTTACGCCAACACTTGATGACGGAACTTTAACTCTGACGCAACAAAACATCAGCTATAAAATAACGCCTTTTAAGCAATCAGGTAAACATTATCTGGCAAAAATTGAACAGTGGGTTGATGGTAAATTAACTTATGTCGTGAGTTCACAAGTAGCTAAATTCGATGACAGTTTTACTTTATACACAGACAATCTTGTTACTGAGCTACCAGAGATACAAGCAGCTTTTATTAATGGCTCAATCGCTGACCAATGGGACGGCGATAAACTAAAGCTTGAAAATATTTGGGGATATAAATTTAACGCGGATGGTACTTTCATTCGAGGTATCACAGGTGAACTCGCTGAATGGAATGAACATGGTGTGGATCATTTTAACATGGGTGATGACAATTGGACTTGGGATGTTGAGAGTAACATCGTTAATTTGTACAAGGAAAATTCTTATCAAACACGCCATCGTACTTGGGAAGTCATTTCAGTCGATGATATGGGTAGAGCGATAGTGCTCGAATATTCTACAATAGGTTATGATGGTAATTCTGACGGTGTAGTTTCTGAAGATGAAATTGGCCAGCTTATCAATCCTCGTATTAATATTCTGATGAAAGAAGACTTAAGTCGTTGGACTGAAGCATGGGAAAACACTCAAAATTTAGGATTAACATCAGCATCTAGTACCAGTAATAAAATAGCACGCGATGTCACTAGTCAAAATAAATCCCCTCGATTAATAACTACACGTTAGTTACATTAAGTTTATATTTTCAAATCTAGTTAATTCCTGAGGTCACTCTTGGGAATTAACGTCTTAACAAATGTTGTGATATCAAATTTAACATTGTCTGTTTTAAATACATACAAACTAGAAACCATTTTGGCCCACCACTGGCGCCCAGCATAGTGGTAAAAAGTTCTTGTTTAAAACCGTATTCTTGTATTGTTTTTAAGGCGTTGCTGCCACAATAAATATCTAGCATATTAGCCATCGTTAGAAAAACCTCTCCATGGGTTATTAAGTGCATACTATTTTCTAGTGGTGCTTAACTCATCAGCACCTGCTTAGGTTATCCGCTGGATAAGTTAATAGTCGTGTTGACCAAATCCAGTTTGTCCTATGGGTAAAAATAAGGTTTGATAAAGTTTGGTGGCATATTCATCGGTCATCCCCGCGACATAATCAGCGATAACACGGTGTTGATTGAGCTTGTTTTCTTTTGCTTGTAGCCAACGCATGGAGGTGTTTTTAGGTAATAAGCGCTCAGGGTCGGAAGACAAGGCTTGAAATAATTCCATCACAATTTGCTGACCACGATATTCCAACCGTTGAATTGACGTTTGCTTGATCACAAATTGATAAACAAAGTCTTTGAAAATCTGTAGCACTTGAGCGGCAATTAACGGATGCACGGCATTATAGCGTAAAAGTGGCTCTTGAAAGTTACACACTTTAGTTGCGTTAATATCATCTAATTCGACGGCTGTTATTAAGTAATTCACTAAACCGCCAATGGCTTCTTTTTGCTGATATCGTTGAGGACTAAAAAGATTATCCGCTAAGCTTAAGCTATAATCGTGCAGCCAATCATCGTCTATTTTTAGTAGCCTTTTGATCACATTTTCATCAAAGTCTTGTTGATTAACCACGCCGGTAACTATGGCATCTTCTAGGTCATGAATGCCATAGGCAATATCATCGGCTAATTCCATCATCGAGCAATCTAAAGATTTATAATTGGTTTTACTATGGCTATTCGCTTTGCTGGTAAATTGTTGAAAAAGTGCTTTGTCTGACTGACATAAAGGCGCTAATACCCAATGAAACATTTCAATATCGTCAAGATATAAGCCTTTGGGTGGGTGCCATTTCGACGTTTCTAATTGGCGAAAAGATGCCGGTATTGCTTGCGGAATATTTTGTTGTAAATTGTTTAAGGTTTGTGGATATTTTATTAAGCCCAGTAGTGTTCTGCGGGTTAAGTTCATACCGAAATGTTCACTAAACGGTTCTAAGTGCGCCACGATACGAAAGGTTTGTCCATTGCCTTCAAAGCCACCATAATCACGCATCATATAATGTAGGGCAATTTCTCCACCATGGCCGAAGGGGGGATGGCCGATATCATGCGCTAAACATAATGCTTCAATCAAACTGTCGTCATTAGGCAGTAGGGCAGCGCTATGCTTAGGATATTTACTGCGAATTTGCGCGATAATGCCGCTACCAATTTGTGCCGCTTCTAAAGAATGGGTTAATCGGGTGCGATGAAAGTCACTTTGACCACTGCCCATCACTTGGGTTTTTGATTGCAATCGTCGAAATGCGGCTGAATGGAGAATACGTGCTCGGTCACGTTGAAATGGGCTGCGGTGATCTTGATGTCTTTTTGCGACTCGCTCTAATCGTCTTATTTGCCAAGGATTGTCCATGATGCCTCTGTTTTCACGCTGAATTAACCGTATGATACAAATAGTATATTATTCTTTAAAGGAAGGTAATACCCAAGCCATTAAGTTAGCTCTTACTCAGCACTTGCTAGCCGTTTGACCACGACTTTAATTTTTTCCCTCTAGGTACAGAGCCAAGTCTCTCGGTGGTGAATTTTTTTAGTATTTACAAGGAGGATTTACAGGGAGGAAAGCATGAGAAAAGAAGGAGTAAACACTGAGTGAATTTAATGAAGGTCAGTTGATATTGAGTTAATTTATTTTTCGTTTAGGACAAAGTCCCTCGCTGGTGAAATGGCTTAGCATTTTTTACCTTATTCAGTCCTCATTCACTTCTTCCTGTGAGTTTTTTAGTGTGTTACAGGGAGGAAAACATGAGAAAAGAAGGAGTAAGCACTGAGTAAATTTAATGAAGGTCAGTTGATATTGAGTAAGACATTACGTTAATTTATTTTGCTTTTATTGGTGTAGGACAACGTTTCTTGATTGTGACATGGTTTAGTGTTTTTTACCTCATTCAGTCCTCATTCATTTCTTCCTGTGAATTTTTTTAGAATTTACAGGGAGGAAAGAATGAGAAGAGAAGGAGTTAACACTGAGTAAACACGTAATAAATTTAATGTCGAAAGTTATGACATTGCTTTAATTTTTTTACTCTTCTCACCGAAGGACGAAATCCCTCTGTCCCTCGTGGTGAAATAGCATTGTGTTTTAGTGACAGTTAACCAACATAAGGCTATTTATTGGCAATAAATATTGCCCGTTTTGGCGCTGGGTAGCCTTCAATGGTTTTACTGTTATCATCAGGGTCAAGAAAGTCTTGTAATGATTCAGTATCTATCCAATCAGTTTTACGTTGTTCGTCAAGGGCCGTGATATCAGTATTAACCACACGAATATTTTTAAAACCACAACGTTCAAGCCATGCACACATAGCCTCACAACTGGGTAAGAACCAAACATTGCGCATTTTCGCGTAGCGCTCGCCCGGCACTAACACGGTATTTTCATCGCCATCAACCACTAGGGTTTCTAAGACCAGTTCGCCGCCTTTAACTAATTGCGCTTTTAGTTGGTAAAGAAAATCTATTGGCGAGCGTCGATGATACAAAACGCCCATAGCAAATACCGTATCGAAGGCATTTAACTCAGGCAACTGTTCAACACCTAGCGGTAATAAGTTAACGTGATCATCTTGAACAAAATGTTGTATGGCTTGAAATTGTGATAAAAACAATTGTGTCGGGTCAATACCCACAACAAACTCAGCACCTGCACCGCGCATGCGCCACAAGTGATAGCCACTGCCACAGCCAATATCGAGTACATAACGATGAGTTAAGTCACTAATATGCGGCGCTAAGCGATCCCATTTAAAATCAGAACGCCATTCAGTATCTATGTGTAGCCCATGAATATGATACGGGCCTTTACGCCAAGGTTTAAACTTTTTCAGTAAATTCTCTAAACGTTTATATTCACCGTCATTAATGTCAGCGCGTTCGCCTGCCCTTACTGTGGTACTAATATCAACACTTGATGGTGATGTTTTTGGTAGCGCCATTAAGGTTTTTTGCCATTGGGCAAACTCGCCGTGTAAATGTTGTTCACGCCACTGAGTCAGTTGCGCGGGTAAAATGTTAAGCCAGTGGCTTAATCGATTACTCGCTATTTTTTGATAGAAGTTGTTAAATGAAATCATGGGGTTATTTAATCGCGATCAGAGAAAAGAAGTTAAAACATTGAAACCAAGGCGCGTTATGGTTAAAGCCAGCCAGTTTTAAACGCTTTAAATGGGTGTCTAAATTATCAGTGAGCATGACGTTTTCTAGTGCGGTACGTTTTTGGGCGATTTCTAATTCGCTATAACCATTGGCACGCTTAAAGTCATGATGTAAGTCGACGAGTAACTCGTTGCAGACGCTGTCGGTATGAGCTATTTTCTCTGACAGTAGTAATAAACCACCGGGATTAAGGCCTTTAGCTATTTTATTTAACAATAATTGACGTTGTTCTGGCGCGATAAATTGTAAAGTAAAATTAAGCACTACCATAGAGGCATTTTTAATTTCAATATCAAGAATATTAGCTTCTATTATCTCAACCGGTGTTTCACCTTTAAAAGCACTCACATGCATTTTACAGCGTTCAACCATAGCGCTTGAGCTATCAATACCGACAATTTTACAGTTTTTTGCGCTGATACCTTTACGCATCGCCAATGTTGCCGCGCCGAGTGAACAGCCCAGGTCGTAAACTTGGCTGTTATCGGTGACATAGCGCTGACTGAGTCTGCCTATGGTATCAATAATAGTGCTATAACCAGGCACTGAGCGGCTGATCATATCGGGGAAAACTTCTACGACTTGTGCGTCGAATGCAAAGTCTTTAATTTTACTTTGTTTATTAGAAAAAATTAAATCGGTATCTGATGTTTTCATGATGTCAAAACTATACTAACGTTTGCGGCTATAAAAGCGTATTTTACCTGATATATTCTCTGATAAACAAGGTAATGTGTTTTTATGTTCTGCTTAGGGCGTTATAGCCGACTTTACGCCATTATTGGCAGTGCTTAGTACGGAATGAATAACCGGCTTAAAGCTTGAGGGGGTAAGCATCATCAATGTCATTAACCTGCATATCGAAGTGGAACGGGTCTAATTAGACTATTCATTGAATGTCGGGTGACTTTACTTAGCATTGCTTTATAATGTTGGCAATTTTTATCATCACAAGTTATAGATTTATAAAACATCTGTTAACTTGTTCAGCTTATTCGAATTTTAGGGTAAATACATGCGTAGTCTTTATTGTGGTGAGGTTAATGAATCTCATGTGGGTCAGGAAGTCACACTTTGTGGTTGGGTTAATCGTCGTCGTGACTTAGGTGCGGTAATTTTCTTAGATTTACGAGACCGTGAAGGTATCGTACAAGTTGTTTACGACCCGGACTTTCCTGAAGTGCTTGAAAAAGCCAATACTTTGCGTAATGAGTTTTGTGTGCAAATTAGAGGTAAAGTACGCGCTCGTCCTGATGGCCAAGTGAATAAAGATATGGCAACTGGCGCTATTGAAGTGTTGGGCTTAGAGTTGACTATTTTAAATAAGTCAGCACCGCTACCTTTAGATTCAAATCAGAAGAACTCTGAAGAGCTGCGATTAAAATATCGTTATCTTGATTTACGTCGCCCAGAAATGACTGAGCGTATGCGTTTTCGCGCTAAAGTGACTTCAGCGGTGCGTGCATCACTCGAATCACAAGGCTTTTTGGATATAGAAACACCCATTTTAACAGCCGCTACCCCTGAAGGTGCGCGTGATTATTTAGTGCCTAGTCGTACTCATAAAGGGCAATTTTTTGCTTTACCACAGTCACCACAATTATTTAAACAATTGTTGATGATGTCAGGTATGGAACGCTACTATCAAATCGTTAAATGTTTTCGTGATGAAGACTTACGTGCAGATCGCCAACCAGAATTTACTCAAATTGATATTGAAACCTCATTTATGAGTTCAGATCAAGTGATGCAAGTGACTGAAACTATGATCCGCGGCTTATTCCAAGAGCTACTTAACGTAGACTTAGGTGAATTTCCGCGCATGACTTATTTAGAGGCGATGACTCGTTTTGGCTCTGATAAACCAGATTTACGTAATCCACTTGAAATTGTTGACGTGGCTGACATCTTAAAAGATGTTGAGTTTAAAGTGTTCTCTGGCCCGGCTAACGACGATAAAGGCCGAGTTGCCGTTATTTGTATTCCAGGAGGCGCCGCTAAATTCTCTCGTAAAGGGATTGACGAGTTAACTAAATTTGTTGGTATTTACGGCGCGAAGGGCATGCCCTGGTTAAAAGTTAATGACCTTGATGCCGGTCTTGAAGGCTTACAATCACCGATTTTAAAATTCTTAGATGAAGCCGCCGTTAATGCCTTATTAACCCGTACTCATGCTAAAACCGGCGATATTATTTTCTTTGGCTCAGACACTTATAATGTGGTGACTGAATCATTAGGTGCTTTGCGTTTAAAAGTGGGTGAAGAGCTTGAGTTATTGCAAGGTGATTGGAAACCATTATGGGTTGTCGACTTTCCAATGTTTGAAGAAGCTGACGGCAACATGCATGCTATTCATCATCCGTTTACCGCGCCAACCAATTTAACCGCTGCTGAATTAGAAGCAAATCCAGTGGGTGCTTTGTCTGATGCCTATGACATGGTGCTTAATGGCTGTGAATTAGGTGGTGGTTCAGTGCGTATTCATAATCAAGATATGCAAGCCGCTGTATTTCGCATTCTCGGTATTAGCGATGAAGAAGCGCAAGAAAAGTTTGGTTTCTTACTAGAAGCATTACAATACGGCGCGCCACCACATGCCGGTTTAGCCTTTGGTTTAGACCGTTTAGTGATGCTGATGACTGGAGCTAGTTCAATTCGTGATGTGATGGCATTCCCGAAAACAACAACTGCGGCGTGTCCGTTAACTAATGCGCCAGGTCATGCAAACCCAGCACAACTGGCTGAATTAGGCATTGCTTGTTTGGCAAAAGAAACTGATACTGAGCCAAAAGCAGAATAACGTCGGTTAGAAAAATTTTAACGTGATTAAGCGTTAATGTTAAAACAATTAAAACGCACGAATTAATGCTACTTAGGCCTTATTCGTGCGTTTTTTTTCAATAGTATTATTTTTAAAGTTAACGCTTTTATTAAGGTAAATGACGAGTGAGTATTATTTTAGGTATTGACCCAGGGTCACGTTTAACCGGCTATGGCGTCATTAAACAATCGGGCCGTAATTTTACCTATTTAGGCAGTGGTTGTATTAAAGCCACAGCGGCAGGTGAAGATTTAGGTATGCGCTTGCAAACAATTTTTGCTGGCGTTAGTGAGCTTATCTTGCAATTTCAACCTGACATGTTTGCTATTGAGCAAGTCTTTATGGCGAAAAATCCTGATTCTGCATTAAAGTTAGGCCAAGCCAGAGGTGCGGCTATTGTTGCGGCGACGAACAATGGTTTAACGATTGCAGAATACTCTGCTAGACAAATTAAGCAATCGGTTGTGGGTACAGGTGCGGCAGATAAAACGCAAGTGCAACATATGGTTAAAACTATTTTGAAATTACCGGGCACACCTCAAGCTGATGCCGCCGATGCACTGGCCGTTGCACTTTGTCATGCGCACAGTCACGACTCGATCAGTAAACTCTCAGGCCAAGCCACTAAAACAGTACGTGGACGCTTACGCTAATAGCTATTTGTTTAGTATTATCGTTATTTGTGCACCGCTTTAAATAATTCAGGGCGTAAACTTTACTGTATAAATATCTAGTGGTATGGTGTTGTCATATAGTATATCAAGCAAAGGTTAAGCCGTGATTGGACGTTTACGTGGCATATTAATAGAAAAAATGGCCCCCGAAATTTTAATTGAATGTAATGGTGTTGGTTATGAAGTGACAATGCCAATGACCAGCATTTATGCCCTTGGCGAGGTTAATCAAGAAGCGACTTTATATACCCACTTTGTGGTACGCGAAGATGCACAATTACTTTATGGCTTTGCTAATAAAGTGGAGCGTAAACTGTTTCGCTTACTGATCAAGGTTAATGGGGTTGGGCCTAAATTAGGCTTGGCTATTTTGTCAGGCATGTCTGCCGATCAATTTGTCAGTTGTGTTATACATGACGATTTAACCACCATAGTGAAAATACCCGGTGTTGGCAAAAAAACAGCGGAACGCTTGTTGATTGAAATGCGCGATAGATTAAAAGATTGGCAAACTGACAGTAGTGATGCTTTGGTGCACATGATGCCAACGGATGTTAATCAAGCGAATGCCTTTATCAGTGATAGTAAAGGCGATGCTATTAACGCCTTAGTTTCTTTAGGGTATAGTCAACTACAAGCAGACAAAGCAGTTAAATCAGCTTTTCATCCTGACAAAAGTAGCGAAGACTTGATCCGTGGTGCCTTAAAAGCCATGTTATAAATATTAATCACTTCGCCATATCGACGATAACAAGTTTGGGCCAAAGGTAAATGACGATAAAATTTTTCAATGAGTTTTCAATGAATTTTTCAATGAGTAATACATGATAGAAGCAGACAGATTAATTGAACCCGTAGCCACCCGTGAAGATGAAACGGTTGACCGAGCTATTAGGCCTAAAATGTTGTCCGACTATACTGGGCAGGCTCATGTAAAGTCTCAAATGGAAATTTTCATTGCGGCGGCTTTGAAAAGACGAGAGCCGCTTGACCATTTGTTAATTTTTGGTCCACCGGGTTTAGGTAAAACCACCTTAGCCAATATCGTCGCCAATGAAATGGGCGTCAGTGTTCGGGCTACCTCAGGTCCGGTATTGGAAAAAGCCGGTGATTTGGCGGCATTACTGACTAACCTTGAAGAAAATGATGTCTTGTTTATCGATGAAATTCATCGTTTAAGTCCTGTGGTAGAAGAAATTCTTTACCCAGCAATGGAAGATTATCAGTTAGATATTATGATCGGCGAAGGGCCAGCAGCCCGCTCTATAAAACTTGATTTACCGCCCTTTACCTTAATTGGTGCAACAACTCGCGCAGGCGCGTTAACCTCACCACTTCGCGATCGTTTCGGGATAGTGCAACGGCTAGAATTTTATAACACGCAAGAGTTAACCGAAATTGTCATGCGTTCAGCACATTTCTTAGATTTAGACATTGCTCAAGCGGGAGCATTTGAAGTCGCAAGGCGTTCTCGTGGTACACCGCGCATTGCTAATCGCTTATTACGCAGAGTCAGAGATTACGCGGATGTAAAAACTGACGGTATAGTCAGTAAAGCAACCGCTGCCAGTGCCTTAGATATGTTAGAGGTAGATAATGAAGGTTTCGATTTAATGGACCGGAAATTATTGGAAGCGATCATTGATAAATTTGCCGGCGGCCCCGTTGGTCTTGATAACATTGCCGCTGCCATTGGCGAAGAACGTGAAACCATTGAAGATGTACTAGAGCCTTTTTTAATCCAGCAAGGTTTTTTACAACGCACACCGCGCGGGCGAATTGCTACAAGTAGAGCTTATCTACACTTTGGCTTAGACTTTCCAAGTTAACTGCTAAGTTTTTACCGTTATAAAAAGCACCTTAGGGTGCTTTTTTTGTTCAGGATGAACGGTATGGCGTGGTCACATGGATGTGAAAGAACGTCGATGTTTATTCTTTGAATTTTAAGTAAAAAAAAGCCCACATAAATCTATGTGGGCCAACTTAAAATATAAGCTGCTAAAAGGAAATGGGGATCCTAGAAAATATATAACAGAGAAAGGTAACAACACCTATCAAAACATTTGTGGGCTAAGATGAAAAATGTAAAAAACAAAATTCGTGCGCTAGCTCAAACAACAAGGCTATTCTAGTCCGATGAGTTGAGCAACACAAACAAAAATAATTTATGTTAATCATTAGGAAAACTAATGCGAAATAAATTATAGTAATCTTGCATTAATATAGGGAGAGCAACCATTTACAGTCGCTGATCAGTAATGATTTTTTATAATATTAGACTAATAAAAGATCCGTAATTAGATTTATTGTTGAAATTTTTACAAAGAAAGTACCTTAGCTCTTGTTCCGTGTGAGCTTTATCTATTAAGATAAGCACTTGAAAATTTTATACTAAGATAAATCGAAAAATTTAATGTCATTAAGCAGTCATCAACACACCGTACGTGTTTACTATGAAGATACCGATGCCGGTGGTATCGTTTATTACGCGAACTATTTAAAGTTTTTTGAACGCGCTAGAACAGAATGGCTGCGCGAACTTGGCATTAATCAATCAATATTTTTAGAACAAAATATCGGTTTTGTGGTCACAAAGGTGGCAATGGACAATAAGGCATCAGCAAAACTTGATGACTTGCTAACAATGACCACAACAATAAGCCGATTAAAGTCTGCGAGTTTGGTATTTTCACAGCAACTTGTGAACCAGAACCAGATAACATTATGTACGGCTGAGATTAAAGTCGCTTGTGTTAACTTGGCTCTAGCAAAACCTAAACCTTGTACTATCCCCAAAAGCATATTAGGAGCATTAAAACGTGTCAGCTGAAATTTCGTTTTTTGATTTATTTTTACAGGCCAGTTTATTAGTTCAGCTGGTCATGTTGACCTTATTAGGATTTTCAATTGCCTGTTGGACCATGATTTTTCAACGTCGTAAAGTATTGCTTGCAGCTAAAATACAATTAAAAGACTTTGAAGACAAATTTTGGAGTGGGGCTGATTTAAGTAAGCTCTACAGTGAAGTTTCTGCCAAAGAGCATATTGACGGTATTGAAAGTCTTTTTGTTTCTGGTTTTCGTGAATTTGCTCGTTTACGTAAATCGCATGGCTATTCACCGCAAGTGATAGTTGACGGCACGCACCGGGCAATGCGCGTGGCAATGTCAAGAGAAGTCGATAACTTGGAAACACATTTGCCCTTTATGGCCACCGTTGGCTCAATAAGCCCTTATATTGGTTTGTTTGGTACCGTGTGGGGTATCATGAATTCATTTATTGCCCTAGGTGCGGTTGAGCAAGCCACTCTGGCTATGGTTGCGCCCGGTATTGCCGAGGCATTAATCGCGACTGCAATGGGGTTGTTTGCCGCCATTCCTGCCGTGATGGCATTTAACCGTTTTAGTCATAATGTTGAAAAACTTGAAAATAGCTATGGTAACTTTATGGACGAATTTTCAAGTATATTACAAAGACAAACAGCGACAGAGCAACACGGCTAAGGTAGAGATTAACTATGTATAATCGAGTCAGGCGCCGCAAGGTTGCTGAGATAAATGTAGTACCTTATATTGACGTAATGTTAGTGTTGCTGATTATTTTTATGGTAACGGCACCGCTGATAACACAAGGCGTTAAAGTTGATTTACCGCAAGCTGATGCGCAACCTCTCAGTAAAGACATGAAACCGCCTTTAGTGGCTTCAGTTGATGCTAATGGCAATTATTATCTGGCGGTTGGAACCAGCAAAAATGAACCTATGTCAGCAGAAGAAGTTGCCACCTTAGTCGCCGCACATTTAAAGTTGGCACCTGATACCCCCGTGGTGGTTAATGGCGATGGTGCGGTTTCTTATGATGCGGTTATTCAATTAATGGTGATGTTACAAAAAATAGCAGGTGTACCATCTGTTGGTTTAATGACTGATACCCCGGAGAGTAAGTAGTGTCATCGAAGTATTCAACTCCCTTAGCGTTAAGTTTTGCCATACACATAGTACTTGCTGTTGTTTTGTTGTGGGGTGATTTCTCATCGCCACCAAAATCGACGCCAACGTCAGTACAAATGGAGCCTATTCAAGCGGTTGTTGTTGAAAGAAGTAAAGTAGAGGCGCAAATTAATAAGATTAAAAAGCAAAAGGCCGATGACGCTCAAAAGCTTAAAAATCTTGAGAATAGTATTGCCGCCGCAAAAGAAAAACAACTAAATGAAGAAAAACGCATTAAGAGTCTTGAACGTCAGCGTAAGATAAAAGAGCAAGAAAAAAAGGCAGCTGACAGCGCGGCTAAAAAGTCTCAAGCTAAAGCAAATGCGGCAGACAAACAGCGCAAACAAAAAGAGCTTGAAAGAGCGCAAGCTGATAAAGCGGCAGCAGACGCGCAAGCTAAGCGAATAAAAGAAGAGCAAGCAGCTAAAAAAGCAGAAGATTTACGTAAAAAGAAAGCGGCAGAGCAAAAACGTAAACAGCAAGAAGATCGAGAACGTGCCGCTCAGCAAAAGTTATTAGAGCAACAAATGGCTGAAGAAATGGCCAATCGTCAACAGGCTCGTCGCCAACAAATGATGACAGAAATTGGTCGGTTTACCGCATTAATAACGCAAACCATAAAGCGTAATTTGATCACTGACCGTAGCACGATGGAAGGTAAATCTTGTAAGTTAACCATAAGTCTAGCACCCTCAGGTTTTGTGACCAATGTGGTCACAGGCCAAGGCGACAGACGAGTTTGTGAAGCAGCAAAAACAGCGGTATATAAAGCGGGTACTTTACCTGTTTCTAAAGACCCTGAAATATTTCGAGAAATGAGAACGATCAGTTTAACGGTAGCACCAGACAAATTTAATTAAGTTTTTGTATATATTAGGAAGATAATCGACGCTATGAAAAATATAACTTTATTTTTACTATTCTTTGCTGCAGTGTTTTCGCAGCAGGTAAGGGCAACGTTAGAAATTGTTATCACCGAAGGTGTTGATAGTGCACGACCCATTGCCGTGTTGCCATTTAAATGGACAGGAACGGGTGTTATGCCAGAGCGTTTATCTACAGTGGTCAGTGATGATTTACTACGCAGTGGTAAATTTAGTCCAATTAAAGCCTCACGTTATCCTCAGATACCTAACAAGGATAGTGAAATTGATTACAGCGCTTGGGCAAGTGAAGGTGTTGAAGCCGTTGTTATTGGTGAAGTTAGCGAAACCTCGATAGGTCGTTATCAAATTAAATACCAGCTGGTTGATGTTATTCGTGGCCAAGTTACTGGTGGCGAAACGCAAATGTTAAGTAATGGCAAGTTAGTGCGTACCTCAGATCATATTTTGGATGAAAGTACCGTTGAGATTGGCGCCGATCAATTTCGTCGTTACGCCCACCGTATCAGTGATGCTGTTTATGAAAAGCTCACAGGTACACGTGGTGCATTTTTAACAAAAATTGCCTATGTCATTGTGCGCGATCAAGGTGAATATCCTTATCAGTTAGCTATTGCCGATTACGATGGTTTTAACGAACATGTTTTATTAAGTTCAAAAGAGCCATTAATGTCACCATCGTGGCACCCCAGTGGTAATCAGTTAGCTTATGTAACCTTTGAAAATCGACAAGCACAAATTCATATTATTGATATTTATTCCGGGCAACGTAATTTAATCAGCTCGTTTGAAGGCATTAACAGTGCACCTAATTGGTCACCAGATGGTAAAAAACTGGCAATGGTATTGTCTAAAGATGATAATCCTGAGCTTTACGTGATGAATGTTGCAACGAAAAAGTTACGACGTATAACCCGTCATCGTGCCATTGATACTGAACCCAGTTGGACACCAGACGGCAAGTCATTGATATTTAGTTCAGAACGGGGTGGAAGAGCGCAGCTATATCGCGTAAGTTTAGTAGATGGCAAAATTAGAAGGCTAACTTTTGATGGCGAAATGAACCTAGGTGGCTCATTAACACCTGATGGTCGTCAATTAGTGATGGTAAATCGTACAAACGGTAAGTATCATCTAGCCAAGCAAGAATTTGATTCAGGGATTTTTCAAGTGTTAACCACAACACGTTTGGACGAATCACCAAGTATATCACCTAACGGTGGTATGATTATTTATAGTACTTTACACAATAACCGTCAGGTACTAAGTTTAGTTTCCGTAGATGGAAGATTTAAGGCAAGGTTGCCAGCACTTAATGGCGAAGTGAAGTCACCTTCATGGTCACCATTTTTATAATAATTATTAGTAATTTAATTTGTAAATAATAAGGACACATAAAATGCGCTTTAATAAAACAGTAAAAGCCTTAGCGGTTGTTTTACCTATCATGGCTTTATCGGCTTGTAGTTCATCTGACTCAGCTAGCGAAGACGCTAGTGCGATGCAAAAAAATGAAGCCGTTATGGCTGAACAAAAAGCTCGTGAAGCAGCCGAACTTGTAAAAGTTGAAGCAATGCAACGTGCTGATGCTATTGAAGCTAAAAAACGTCAAGAAATTGAAAAATTACGTTCAGAGCATATTGTTTATTTTGATTTTGACAGATCAACAGTAAGTGGTGATTTTGTCGCTATTCTTGAAGCACATGCTGAGTTTCTTAACGAAAACTCAACGGTCAACGTGTTAATTGAAGGTCATGCTGATGAACGTGGTACACCTGAATATAACATTGCATTAGGCGAGCGCCGTGCAAAAGCTATTGAAACGTTTTTAGAGAACATGGGCGTTTCAGCTGCACAATTAAGCACAGTAAGTTACGGCGAAGAAAAACCAATGGTTAAAGATCGTAGCGAAGGCGCGTTTGCTAAAAACCGTCGTGCCGTGTTGGTCTACTAATCAGGTAATGAAATGAAACCCAATAGTATTCTATTCGGGATGACGTTCGCTGTGGCTGCCAATTTGGCAGTAGCAGCTGAACGGGCTCCTGTTATTGAAGTAACCGCTGGCACGCCTACCAAGGCTGCCAAATTAAGCTTGAGTGAACAGCTGGTTAGTCTTGAGCGCAAACTTGATGCCCGTAACAGAGCCCAAGTTAACGTTCAACGACAACTCGATGAACTGCAAAACGAAGTTAACGAGCTTCGTGGCATCACTGAGTTACACACTTATCAATTGAGTCAGGTACTTGACCGTCAACGTGAGTTGTATCAAGAGCTTGATCGCAGAGTATCAGAAGCACTAAAACCAGCAAATCAAATACCCGCAACAATCATTGCACCTAGCGGTGATGCAGGTAAGGTAAATTACAGTAATAACTTAACTGAAAATGAAGCCTATGATCGTGCGGTTAATATGGTGTTAAAAGATAAGCGTTACGAACAAGCTATTCCTGAGTTTGAAGCGTTTAATCAAAGGTACCCTAACTCGACTTATGCAGCGAACGCCCATTATTGGTTAGGACAGTTATTGTTTAACAAAGGTGAGTTAACTCAAGCACGTCAAGAATTTGATGTAGTGGTGAGTAATTATCCTGATTCCAGTAAACGTAGTGACGCAATGTTAAAGCTTGCTATGGTTGAGCAAAAAGAAAATAATGAAACCAAAGCGATTGCCGTATACAAAAAGCTGATAGCGCAATACCCTAATTCAAGTGCTGCAAAACTAGCGCAACCACGATTAAATAGTATCAAACCATAATTTTTGCTTATAAGTTGTGCGCTTTGGTGGCTTTTTGTTCGAACAAACAATAAAGTGCAAAAAAGTCGACGATTGTTGTTGCACTTAAAAATATTATGAGTATTATATGCCCCGCATTGGACGAGTAGTCCAGCGGGAACAAATACCGGTCGTTAGCTCAGTTGGTAGAGCAGTTGGCTTTTAACCAATTTGTCGAAGGTTCAAATCCTTCACGACCGACCACTTTTTTACCAATAAAAGTGTTTGGTATTTGTTTCAGAATATATGACGGTCGTTAGCTCAGTTGGTAGAGCAGTTGGCTTTTAACCAATTTGTCGAAGGTTCAAATCCTTCACGACCGACCACTTTTCTTAACCTTGATAGTTGATAGTTAAGAACATAGTGGCATTGAAATTAGCACCATGCGGTTTCATTATTAAAAATTAAAAGTAGTTTATCGGTCGTTAGCTCAGTTGGTAGAGCAGTTGGCTTTTAACCAATTTGTCGAAGGTTCAAATCCTTCACGACCGACCACTTTTAAAAACCCTATCTTATACCTCAGTAATGTTTTATTTTACCTAAGCACCTACACCATTATTCATATCAGTAACTTAATTTTTATATTTCTTATCCACCTTGAACCATATTCGTAGTACACTTTTATTCTTCTATACCTTATAATTCTCACGATTTTAAAGGCACTCATTGAGAAGACATATGACCCAAGCAAATTTAGCCGTTGACTTTGACTTTCAATTCCCCAAAAAGGCTACGCCACTAAGTGCTGTAGAGCGTGAAGAGTATAAAGCACGTATCAAATTATTATTGAAAGAAAAAAACGCTGTACTTGTTGCACATTATTACACTGATCCTGAAATTCAAGCATTAGCAGAAGAAACCGGTGGTTGTGTAGCTGATTCATTAGAAATGGCAAGATTTGGTAACAACCATCCTGCAGAGACTTTGATTGTAGCGGGTGTGCGTTTTATGGGTGAAACGTCAAAAGTACTGACCCCAGAAAAAACAGTGGTAATGCCTACATTAGAAGCCACATGTTCGTTAGATTTAGGTTGCCCAATTGAAGAGTTTAGTGCTTTTTGTGATCAACACCCTGACAGAACCGTTGTGGTCTATGCTAATACTTCTACCGCTGTTAAAGCTCGTGCTGATTGGATAGTGACTTCATCATGTGCTTTAGAAATTGTTGAGCATCTTGATGACCTGGGTGAGAAAATTATTTGGGGTCCTGATCGCCATCTAGGTGCATACATTGAAAAGCAAACGGGTGCCGACATGATCATGTGGCAAGGTGCTTGTATTGTTCATGATGAGTTTAAAACCAAAGCACTCATTGATATGAAGGCGCTTCATCCAGATGCTGCCGTGCTTGTTCATCCGGAATCACCAGCAGAAATAATTGATCTGGCCGATTCGGTAGGGTCAACTAGCCAATTAATTAAAGCGGCTCAAGCACTACCCAATAAAAAATTCATTGTGGCGACGGACCGTGGTATTTTTTATAAAATGCAACAGTTATGCCCTGATAAAGAATTCTTTGAAGCACCAACAGCTGGCGAAGGTGCTACATGTCGTAGTTGCGCACATTGTCCGTGGATGGCAATGAATGGCTTAAAGGAAATTGAACAAGCACTGTTAAACCCAGAAGGTAGAGAAGTCTTCGTTGATATGAAACTTCGCACAGGAGCGCTTAAATCTCTAGATCGCATGTTAAATTTTAATACTGAAATGAACAAAAATAAGTAATCTTATTATACGTTGGCTGTTAAATAAGCAACTGATTTAACTTTGTTTAAATTAGGTTGCGTTATAGAGATTATTTTTCTAACATAGCGCAGCTCGGTACGAGGAGCTCAATAGATAGTGATTAAAACGGTGAGGTGTCCGAGTGGCCGAAGGAGCACGCCTGGAAAGCGTGTAAGGCGCAAGCCTTCGAGGGTTCGAATCCCTCCCTCACCGCCATCTATTGATTTACTGTAAGGTATAACAATATTAAATATGAAAGCCGCTAGTTATCTAGCGGCTTTTTTCGTTTCCAAACCTTGCATTCAATCCAGTCAACAATGCCTTTTGCACTCTATAACTAACTAGTCATGCTAAAAAATTAAACCTAAGCGCTATTCAATAACTAATCTTAGCGGTAAGTAAGTTTGTATTCATTCATAACAAGGGTTATTAGAAATGAACACAGTATAGAAGGGTCTAATAGAATATTATTAGGCAGCGTCTTACAATTAAGTTAATCATTTAAGATAAAAGGCGTTTGAAGGCCATTGTTACTTGCATTAACTTAAGCAAAAGCCCGCTATTTATTACGCATTAGTGTTTATTAATGTATGTATCGGCTTCTATTTGCTCACATTGCTTAATTAAAAAGCAAACAGTCATTTAATCGCAATTTAATTGATATTAGGTGTTGACGTGAAGCGAGAAATCTCTAGAATGCGCTCCAGTTCCAAGGGGTAACCCAAACGAACGGTTTTAATAAGTTATCTAATCTAGTCTAGCTTGATTAAGTTAACTTAACGTTTTAAAAATGAGTTTGAATCTTCTGAAAAGAAAGTTTAAAAAATCTAAATAAAACGTTGACATTAAAACTCAGGTGCGTAGAATGCGCATCTCGCTTCAGGCAAG
>NZ_JACGVF010000092.1:0-75369 GCF_014077085.1 Colwellia sp. MB02u-9 | reverse complement strand
CAAACAAACAAACAAACAAACAAACAAACAAATTCGCTGGTACCAATTGAAGAATCTTTAAATAATATTGATCTCGTATGTAATCTTTATAATAGACTAAGCATATATTTTAGCATTTATTAATTAAGTATAATTAATAAATGCTAAAATATATAAATATCAACATCTTGAGTTGTTCATGTTGATAATATCACAATCATTTGTGAAAGACTTTTTTTTCATCATTACACCAATTTAGTCAACAAAATATTCTTTATTATTATCGCTGTTTTTCACTAGTATTATCTTTAATGTTTCAATAGCTTTCGAGGTACTTTAGATGTTAACAACTCATATAAAAAAAGCATGTGTACTACTCATCAAAGATTTTGATGAAGACAGAGATGAGCTTATAGCCTCTGTTTTATTTGGTGAGGTTACTAGTGATGAAACTAAGCGCTATAAAAAAGGCTTTTGCGTCATTAAGTCACCAATTATTAATCGGTGGAATAACGAGTTTAAAACTCAAACAGGCAGTCTATATATCTCAGAAGAGAACTCTAGCTCTCTTATTATTTCTGTAAGTGAGTGGTATATGATACGAGATAAATTACTATCACCAAATGAATTACTCACATTGATAGTGAATCATTTTCAACAAAACTACAGCAACCAATACTCGCAAAACAAAAAAGGATGAAATCAATGAATATTAGCTATCTACCAACTTCAAAAGATACTTCTGAAAACGTAAATATTGATTTTCCCGTACACTCAATAGCTACTTTTTTCAGACAAATAGTTGAGGCTCATTATCGATTATTGACGATTGATGAGGTACCTGTCATTTACAATTACAGCTTGAATCGAACTGAGTTAACTTTTAATCGATTGATAAATGTCGTTTACAATGACCGTTTATTACTTAGTGAACTAAAAAAAAATTTTAGTGATGAGCAGCTTGGTTTTTATGAACATGATTTTTATTTAATTTTTTTCTTTCTGGAACTATCAGGAGTGAATGCTTCCAAGACTGTTTCTCAACTTGTTTTAGACTGCGAAGAAAGAATAAACCTAAACGAATTAATTCAGAAATATGATGAGATTATTGATATTTCTGATGTCATTGATAAAGCGGATAAAGCTGAAGAGTTATATGAGTTCCTAAGAGTGCGCCGAAAAAAATCGACATTAAATCCAGTTGAGAGATTTGTAACTAATGTGGTAAAAGAAATTGGTTTTGAGAGATTTGCTGACTTAGAGTTTTTCTTACGTTCGCGAGGATTGACATATAAAGACATAGCAAATAAATTTATTGTTAAAGATAGCAATCAAAAAAGTAAAGCTGAAGACCAAGCTAGGTTATTAGTCACCGAATGGGAGTTTACTGCGGCCTCTGTAATAGGTATTGCACACTCAAAAGAGTTTATAAATAATGCTGATTCGTTGAAAGATCTTCATTGTGCACGTATAGATCACAATCACCATTATACGTTTACAAATTTTGCAATGGTTTACGCCAAGATTAACCAATCAGACCACAAACAAGCAAAAAATAACGATATTCTTTCTACTATCTGTTTGAGAGATATGCATCGCTTAATTGAACTTCACGAAGCACTTGCCAGAGATCCTTCTCAGATTAATAAATATTGGCCTCAGTGACTTCTAAAGTAGAATTATTTTTGTCCCGCACTCAGTAATAGTGAACTTTTGACATGCTTTTTGCCAAATTTGACACAGAAATTGGCAAGTTTGACAGAGAGTTTGTCAAATTTGACAATATAAAATTTGATATGTTTTAGGGAGATTGGAACAAATTCGGAAGTCAGGACTGAAGTGTCCTTACATTGGTTATATAACTTTATAATACTCATAATCGTTATAATCGTTATAATAGTTATAACATAGATATGATTAAAAAGATATATAACCAATTGTTTCACTTAGCGTTATAGTGGAAGAATCCAAGTTAAATACCTAATAAATTATGAAATAAATAATTTAATTTTTTTTAGGTTTTTTGTTCACATTAGTCTTTTTAAGTATAAGTTTTTTAAATATATAGATATTTAGAGCGGTACTTCACACTAGCCGGAAATTTAGACAACGACTTTGGCGTTACCAAATAAGACAAAGTATGAGTCGTCGACGAAATTGCTGAGATACTGAGCTTATTATAGTCAATACTGATAGTTGTAGATGGACTCATGCTGGATTGGCAAAGTGCCTTTGTATTGACTTGTCATCTAAAACTAGCAGGTTAATCCATAACCAGCATTAGTGACCTAATAGGAGCATTGTTTTGCATCATCAGTGTCCAGTTCTACAATGGTAACATGAGGCAAAACAATGAACCCTAATAATCCACTTAATCAATTAACACTTGGTGCTGTACCCACCTAGATATCGATGTTGCTGTATTACTCAATGGTGTTGGTAAATTAATATCTACAAAAGAGTTTCCCGTTTGCAACGAAGGTTATAAATTACTTCTGAAATTGACGTCCTCA
Organism: Colwellia sp. MB02u-9; assembly: GCF_014077085.1. Taxonomy (NCBI): domain Bacteria; kingdom Pseudomonadati; phylum Pseudomonadota; class Gammaproteobacteria; order Alteromonadales; family Colwelliaceae; genus Colwellia; species Colwellia sp. MB02u-9. The sequence continues at coordinate 72,877 of NZ_JACGVF010000092.1, read as the reverse complement.
TTTGGTGATCTTGTTTAGACGACTTAAAAATTTTGCTAAATGAACATAAAATTGTGAATAAGCAGATTTATATCCAAACAATAAGCCAAAAGAAGAGAACTACAGAGCTAACTATTAGATCATGTATTGAAAAATAATTGAATATTATCTGTTCAAGCACATAAATATATAGGTACTTGAATAGATGCAATTATTTGATATAGAACAACTTGTTTATAATATCAATATAATATAGCCTGTTTGTACAATAGAATGTAATTGTTTGTTATGGAATTTTTTTTAGCGCATGGATATGTGGATAGTACATTTATTTACAATATCTTTGCTTAGTTTTAATTAAAATAATTTCATATATAGGGTATTAGCACCCCGGTAATTTTTTATTATCACAAGGAGTAAATAGTGAAAATAGGTGTAGGTTCTTTAGTTGAAAGTGAGAGCGCTTTCAAAGGCGTCGGTAAAGTAGTTTCTATTTCCAGTGAGAAAAAAAGTGCAATAGTGGGGTTCTTTACTTCTCCGCTATCTCCAATTTCAAATCAAATTGAAGTTGCAGGTTCAGAGCTTATTGGTAAATCAAAGTTGTTCGAGCAAACGGTGGTTTATTGTAAAGTTGGGAAGTCAGAGAACTGGCGAGCAGGCTTTTATGATGGACAAAGGCCGAATGATGAACACTTAATTAAATATAACTATAACGACTCTGATGTAGTTCCTATGGAGGAAGTGTTTGTACCCAACCTATTAGAAGGTTCTCAATTCTGCCCAGCCAAATTTTTAGCGGGAAGAGCTACAACTTCTCCGATGTACATTAATGATCGTACATCCTTTTTTAACTCCTACTTAAATCAAAGAGCTTCATGTTCTTCAATATCCTCAATCCCTAGTAGTGCCGTTAATTTAGAAATACATCAACTATCTGTAGTTCTACAAGTCTTGAATGATAATTTACAGAAGTACCTTCTTGGTGATGAAGTAGGGCTAGGTAAAACTATTGAAGCTGGGTTTCTAGTTCGTGAACATATATTAGAATATACAGACAAGGCTTGTGTTTTAATTTTAACCCCTCCTTCTCTTGTTCACCAATGGCGAAGTGAAATGAGTCAGAAATTTCATTTAGAAGATGTAATGGATGAGGATCTTGATGAAGAAGATCAAAAAGTCTTTATAGGAAGTTTCCAAGATATTTTAATAAGTAAATTTATTACTAAAAAACCTACAATGGTTGTTATAGATGAAGGTCACCAGTTGGGGTCGTTTGCTTGGGGGGAAGAAAATAAAGATATATTTACCCAAATAGCATCAGCTTGCCATAACTCTATTTCGACAATCGTTCTTTCAGGGACACCGATAACAGGGAATACCAAAAACTTCTTGGCTATGCTTCATTGCTTGAATCCTGACGCTTATCAGTTAAATGATGATGGAATAGCATCATTTAATAACAAGATTGAAGAAAGAGAAAAATATTCAGGAATATATGGTGCACTAGTGCCGGAAAGTGATGATTTCACACTGGAGGGTATAGTAGAGCAGGTTGAGAATTTTGATTTTAATGATACTGAATTAAATTTGTTAATCGCTAATCTTAAACCTCATATTGATTACTTTGCTGAAGAAAAAGATGAAAATCAACGTAAGTTGGCTGTACAGGCATTACAAGATTACTTTGGGGATAAGTATAGATTATTCCAGCGTTTTATAAGAAACAGAAGAGGAAGCAAAAATAGCTATATCGAGCAAATATTTCCAGGGTTAGGCGATTGTAATACAGCAACATGGCAGATAGGCGATGAATTTGTTTCATTAGATGAGCAATTAGATGATTACCGTAATGCTTTAATACATGGGGAGCAAAATTTTGCCGGAATTACACGTGAAAACTATTTCCAATGGTTAGATGCTTTACTTATATCCCCCTCTTCACTTGTAGCAAAGGCAAAGGCTACATTGACATCTGATAACACCATTACAGATGAAGAAAAACTGATTTTGACAACAATGATTGAAATGGGTCATGTTGAGCAATCAAATAAAGATGAGTTATTACTGGAAGAGATTACATCATGGTTGGAAAAAAATAAGGATGGTAAAATTGTTGTTTTTTGTGGAGATAAAGCTGTAGCTGATAATGTCTATAACTTTATTGAACAACACTTGTCTTCAGTTGAAAGGCACATAGATGGAAAACCACCAGCTTTCACCATTTCACCTCAATATAATATTCTTATATGTGATCAATCAGGAGAGGATGGTCTAAATCTACAAGGGAAATGTCGTCTAGCTGTCCATTATAGTTTACCTAGAACGGTAATGAGAATTGAACAAAGAATCGGTCGTTTAAATAGATACAGTGCAAGTAATACAGGGGTTCTTCCTGTTGAGAACTTAGTGCTTACTCCTTGTCGTGAGGGATTTTATAGTTCTTGGGCTCAGTTACTAAAAACTGATATAGGTGTTTTTAATCAAAACTGCTCAAGTATTCAATTGGTATTGGATGAGAAAATAGATTCTTATTGTGAAAGTATTATTCATCAGGGGTATACACAATTAGACAAACTTTCCGAAGAAATAGCAGGAGAGTCTGGTTTAGTTACAAAAGAAAGAAAGAAAGTTGCAGATCAGGAAGTATGGAATGGAATGCAAGTAGATCTTTCTGAAATAAAAACATTTTCAGAAAGGTTAAGAATTGTTGATGAAAATGCAGATGATTTAAGTAAAGAGATGCAAGGGTGGATTAACAAGAGTCTTAGATTTGATTCTAGGAAAACAGAAGATGGCAACTTTATTTTTCAATACCAATTAGGACGAACTCGCCTAAATGTCCATGACTTCGTGAGTCATTGTATCTTAGGAATGGACTTTAATAGCGGTTTAGACAATCCTTCCACTAAACCCATGAGCGCATCTAGAGACCAAAGTACGAAAACTGGTTCATACCCATTTAGGTATGGACAACCTTTTGTGGATACTGTTTATGCATTTTCACAACAAACCACGTTAGGTATATCAAATGCGATTATTAGAGAGGTTAATGTTGCTTTAAATGAGCCTAAAACTTTCTTTAAATTAAACTGGGTTTGTACATTAGAGAGTGGTCGCCACACAAGAGTTAGCCAGAGGAACAACGATCGAAAACTTTCCCCTAAAATTTTAGATCGTTGGGTAGACGAGTTGGGAAATGAAGTAACAAAAGAGGCTTTATTAAATATACTGAATAAACCCTATGAGAAGTCACGAGATTTAACTAAAGGCCTATACAGAGATTACAATATTAGTGTAGGTTTTGAACAAGATATGTGGGATGCGGTAGATTCATTTTTAAGTAAAGATGAATGGCGAGATTTAGTGCTAAGTGTAGCATCGGATTGTACAGAAAAAGTAAAATCTGAACTTAATCAACAATATGATTTATCTTCAAGTGAAAAGTTTGGCATCAATTTATCTACTATGAGGTCTGTAACTTTGGTAGGTAAGTCGTAATGAATAATTTAATTATTTCCTCATTTTTTTCAGAGGCTGAGTTAAGGGATTTACACCATACGGTTGATAATATTATTAGCCATCATCCAAACAATCATTTCGGACAAAGATTAAAAAAAGTAGTTGATGGGGATAACACGAGTTTATTAGACTTGCTTTTATCAATTAAAGACTACTTGTACTCATCTCAAAAAGAACTGGATAACAAGCACAATAACTTTCCAATACCTAGACGTTTATCTAGTGAAGAGGGAATACTCTGCGCTAAAGCTATGTTGAATTATCAAGTTGGTTCAAACTTCCTTACCCTATCATCCCCAGTAATTACTCAAAAATTAATGGATGTGTACGAACAGAAACAAAAACGTAAAGTAAAAAAGGTAGAAATGGATTTAGCCTTAGTTTCAAGGTTATCAGACCAAAACTATAGTCACTACTCTAGTGCAGGGCAAAGAATGGCTGTGAGGGTTGCTTTAACATGCCCTCAAGACTCGACCCTTTTTATTAACTTACCTACAGGGTGCGGTAAAACATTAGTCGCTCATGCCAGCATGTTGTTTAGTAAAAGTAAGGCGTTAACAATCGTTATTGTACCTACTGTTGGTTTAGCTATAGAGCAAGGTAAAAGAGCAAAAGAATTATTTGAAAAAGCGGATGATTTTTCTGTTCAAAACTATGCTTGGCATAGCCAATTGTCTGATGGTGACAAATCAGAAATTCGCGAGAATATTGACAATGGACAACAAAAAGTAATTTTCACCTCTCCTGAATCAATTACCGGAAGCCTACTACCTCTACTCTTTCGTTTAGCAGAAAACAACTATATTGCTAATATAATAATTGATGAAGCACATTTGATTGACACTTGGGGGAGTAATTTTCGCTCAGAATTTCAAAGATTTGGAGCTTTGGTGGCATCATTAAGACAAGTAAGTAACTCACCTTTTAAAACTATTCTTATGTCAGCTACTTTCACTCAAAGTAATATAGATTCTTTAACCACTTTATATTGTGAACCCAATATAGCTCCAATTATTGTTAATGGTAATTTTTTACGCCCAGAGGTTAGCTCATTATATGAAAAAGTAGATAAGAATAGTCATATTCAAACGGTTACTAACCGGGTGGTAGTTTTACCAAAGCCTTTGATTCTTTATACAACACTTATTCAAGATTCTATTACTTTCATAGATGAGCTAAAAGGTATAGGTCTTAACAGAATAGCTTTGTTTAATGGTGATACTCCAGCTGACTCAAAAGAAGAAATAATTGAACAATGGAAAAATGACGAACTAGATATAATAGTTGCAAACTCAGCATTTGGTGTGGGCATGGATAAGTCAAATGTAAAAAGTGTAATACATGCTTGCGTCCCGGATAATATCGATAGGTATTATCAAGAAATAGGCCGCGCTGGTAGAAATGGAGAAGCAGCAACATCGGAATTAATTTATCATGAAAAACAATTTTCTGAAGCGAAAAGAATAAACAAGGAAATATTAATTTCTACAGAGTTAGGCTATAAAAAGTGGAAAGGAATGTGGAGTAAAAAGGTTGATATATCTTCTCATCCAACCCTAAAAGGAGATTTATACCAACTGGACACATCGTTTTATCATGACGGTCTCGATAAGAAGAGTGATCGAAATGAAGACTGGAATTGGTTAACCCTTCTCCTCATGCAACGCGCTGGTTCAATTAGAGTTTTTTATGATGTGCCAGAAATTGAAGATGACAGTGAATTAAATGATTTTGAAAGGAATAGCCAACGAAAAGAGTATTGGAAGGGTTATAACAGCAAAGTTTTAGTTCAAATTATTAATGAACAATCACTCTCTAATTTGTATTGGGAAACTAACATTGAAAAACATCGTAAAAAAGAAATTAATTCTCAGGATCGTGCATATTTAACACTATCTGATAATATATCATCTTTTCGAAAGCCTATTTGTAAAGAGTTAGTAAAATATTACACCTTGAATAGTTTTAGCCCCCAAAGAGCTTGTGGGGGGTGTATTATGTGTGATGGTTTTTTACCTTCATTAGGTGATAGTGTCTCTGTTGGTAATTATAGTTTTTCAAATTCACTTCCATCATCTCTTGCTGAATATATATCTTTCGACAATGTCTGTAGTGTTTATTACGATAATAGCAACGAGCTTATCTCGGATTTACAATGGTCTAAGCTAATCAAAAAAATGCTAGATAACAAACATGTCTGCTCTGTTAAAGCAGATTCGACTTTTTTAAATAATATTCAGAATAAACTTCCAAAAAGTTTTAAGTCATTCTGGATCTCTCAAGATATTACCGATAGTAGTAACTTATGGCCTTCTCTCTACATCACCTCACTAAGTGATGTAGAAGTAACAATTCCTTTATTCGAAGAGCAAATTACATTTTTTATAGGTGAGCGCTCTCAAAAAACAAAATCAAGTAAGTATCGATTGTGGTGGCAAGATAATAATAGGTCGATCCCATTAGTTAATTTCAAGAATCTTGTGGAGAAAAACACGTGTCAGTAATTAATAACTCATACCCTGGTAGTCATATAGCATCATTAATTTTTATCGATCGTATACTAAACCGCAAAATTATAAAAAAATCAGAATATATTTCTATTGAAAAAATTCTTGAAGATTATCGACCAAGTAATTTATTTCTTAGTGATGAAGTTGGAGATGACGGTAATTTTATTTCGAATCCTAATCCCAAGAAAAAGGTAAGACAAACAATCGATTTCTGGAGAGAACACGGTCTTTGGGATAGCTCTGAACAAGGCATCAAAGCTTTCTCAGCATTATCGAATGATACGAATATTTCTACACGTATTGTACGAACAGTTTTCAGTGAAAAGTATAATCTTCAAACGGGTTTAAAAATAGAACCGCTTATTAGAGGAATTTGTTTATTTTTGGCTTTAGATGAATTGACATTTTCGAGACAAAATTCATTTAAGTCCACAGAAATACCATTAATTAGCGCTAAATATATGCCTGAGCGCTCAACTGATGATACAAGACTTTCAATTAACCCTTCAGAAAATGCCACATTTTTAGAGTATGGCTTGTTATTAGGGTATATGGAGAAAGTGAGTAGAGATAAATATATTGTTGACCCTACAAGACTAATAAAGATTTACCTTTCTGATATTTTTTCTGATAAAAATGAAGGTAGTATTAGTGTTAATACCTTTATAGATCGACTTAATAGTAATATTCCAGTTTTTGATAGAGGGGAATATCGAGTAGAAGTAGAGGCAATGATGAAGACTAAAAAAAGTGATTGGCAGCCAAGCCCTCCTCACACATTGTCGAAAAGTTTGAGCCACGCATTATACCGCCTAAATTTAGAAGGTTTAATATATTTAGACCGACTTTCAGACTCTTTAGAAGCAGTTACTCTATTATTACCAAATGGTGAACTCAGAACTGTAAGCCATATTCGTATGGTTGGAGATATATAATGAGTTTACAAAATTATTGGCCAACTAAGCCGAATATATTTGAGTGCATTAGAACAGAAGCAGAAGAATTGTCGGAACATACCTTACTAGCAGTGCATGAACCTATGCATTTGAAAAAGTATGATGAAAAAGGAACAAAAGATAATGCAACAGAGGATGATCTACTTAAGCATTTTTTAAAAATAGAAAGGCCTATCCCTATTGTAGCAGCCGCAGGCATGGGAAAGTCACATCTAATTCGATGGTTACATGCTAAATTAAAGATACAGAAAGTTGTAATTGATGAACAATGGCAGATTGTTCGCCTACCGAAAAATGCCAGTTTAAGGCAAACATTGAATTCATTGCTTGAGGGCTTGGAAGGTGAGGTGTTTGACCAAGCAAGAAAAAGAATTGATCAAGTTGGTAATGCCCTAAATGCAGAAGAAGTTGCTGATTTGTTTGTTACTTTTATTTCGCATCGAGTAAAAGACATAGGGCTTGAAACATCAAAACATCTTAAAAATCTTACTCAAAGACCCGATAATGCTACATATACAGCATTACGAGAAAGAATGAGTATGTCTAAATTACTCCCTATATTGATTACTGATATTCTTTTCAAGTCTCAATTGTTGGATGGTGAAAGTTGCGTTTACAGTATTGCTACAAGATGGATTAAGGGCGCTTCAGATGAAGATATTAATAATACGGAGTACGAACTTACCCTACGCGACTTTGAGGCAATGCTTGATGCAATAGAGATCGATAATTTAGCATTGCCCGCGAGAAAGGTTATAAGTGATCTCAGGCTAGATTCAGATAAAGAGCAAAGAAACAAAGCAGTTACTATGTTAAATGAAGCAATAGGAAAAGCAACTCAAACAGCTTTTCAACAACTGTTTCAGTTTAACAATGGTAATTTCCAAGATTTGTTTAAAGAGATTAGAATACATCTAAAGAAATTAGGTAGAACGTTAGTTATTCTAGTCGAAGATTTAGCAGCAATATCGGCAATAGAGGATGTATTAATTGATTGCTTATTGGAAGAGCGTCAAGAAGAACTCTGTGTATTACGATCTGTTCTAGCTGTCACCACAGGTTACCAAGGGTATATACGTAGGCAAGCTACTATAAGGTCAAGAGCTCTTTTTGAGTGGCATATTGAGCAAGGTAGTGACACCCAGGAAAACATACCTAAACGGATTGTTGATTTTTGTAGTCGTTATATAAATGCTGCAAGATTTGGTAAACATTTACTGGAAAGTCATATTAGTTTAGAAAATAATCATGATGATATACCTATCTGGGAGGGGGATCTTTCAGAAAGAGAATCAGAAGAATTAAATGCTTTTGGTACATCATCAATAGGTATTCCTTTATTTCCTTATAATCAACAAGCAATTAACACTTTAACAAAATGGTACTGTATAGATCAGGATAAAAACGTTGTATTTAACCCAAGAACTATTATAAACGGGATACTTTTAAACTTACTTCGTGATTATAGGGATGAATATTTAGAAAAAACATTCCCACAAAATTTTCCTATAAAAGAATCAATTACAAGACTAAATAGTGAGATTTTGAACTTAGGGTTAGTTTCTCCAAGAAAAGCACAGATTCTTTCTACAATCTGGGGAGAAGGATTAAGTCTCAAATCTATCCAGGAATCTTTGAATAGCAATGTGGCTTTAGCTTTTTCAATGGAGGACTTTGCACAAAAATTATCTGCTGATACAGAAGTAGACATCCCTGATTCACCCGAAGGTCCTACATCAGGTGAAGTTGAAGTACCTTCTACAATTAAAGTGAAAGATGATGTTATTCTGAAAGAAGTTCAGCTTTGGTTTAATCGTGAACAACCTCTTTCTTCTGGATCAGCAAATAAAATCAGAACACAACTTTTCGAGATGATAAAAAACCGTCAACCTTCTGGATGGAGTGGGTTTGAAAACTTGAGTATTTTTACAAATACACATAATAAGAATGTTTATGAATGTATTTTCAAACAAGGTCAAAGGTATTTATTTGATTTACCATTTGCTGGTGGTAACCCGCAAGGAGAAAATTACACTTTCTGTTCAGAGGACGACTTTATTAATGAAAAAACCTCGTTATTTTATCAACGTTCTGCTTTAGCAATCCTTCGTTATCATAGCTTTAATGAAAAAGAGGAAACTAAAGATTGGAATTATCCTGAAGGTTATGACGACTTTATTTACTTTACTAAATTTGTAGAAATTTGGGTTCCTAATGCGATTAAATATATGCTCAAAAACATTAGGGGCAAGTATTTGGTTGACTCTATAGCTAAGCATATACTGCTCATGAAAGGGTTAGGTATAAAATCTGAAGGTACTCTACAAAGTACTTTACTCAAAAGATCTATTCATATTGTAGATAGTTTGAAGCCTGCTATAAATGAAAAATATCAGGAATTTAGAGAGGAATTATTGAGTCATTGGGATGAGACACAGCAAATGTGGTTGAGTTTGATACAAACTAGCAATGTAGCTATTGATAATGACATTTTTAATTTTGCTCAAAAGGAAGCCAAAAAGTTAAATCAAGAGCTACTAACCGCATCACAAAAAAAACTTAAGAACGAATCTGTTTATGAATTAAAATCAGATATTCACTTAATGGAAAATCATCTTATTGATTGCGATAATAAAGACGACTTTATCAAACTGCTAGAGGATATTAAGTCGATTTATAAAACAATATTTGATATGGGACTGTACCCTAAAGATTTTGTGACAAGACCTACTTTAAGTAAAGATATCAAAGAGGTTGTCGATAACTGTCAATGGAGTGACGTTCAAAACAGTATAAAATTGTTATCCGCAAAAGATGAGTTAACTCAATTAAAAATTCTTTCGTCACTCAATGGAGATGTTATCAAAAATGTATGTAAAGTATTAAAAAATTGGCAACAATTTAATGTTAGCGTACTTCCTAAAATAATGAAGGCTAATGATACATCAAGCACCCAGCAGGTAGAAAAAATAAATAATGAAATAAATGCATCTTTTACCTCTATCGAATTGATTTTAAAACAATTAGATGAACATGTTCTGGAGGAAGTTAAATGAGCACTTTAAAATCTCAAGTTGACAAACTCCAAAGCCAAATAAAGCTATCTTCTAATGCTCAGGAAAATGAAAAGATCATAGAGGCTAATTCCAATATATTAAACCGTCTAAATAAATCATTAGGTGAACTTACAAGTAATAAGGCTAAATTCAATGTTATCCCTCTTATCAGTCAACTTGATGAGCAATTAATTCCGAGTACTGAAGGCGATGAAAGTGACGGATTTTTAATTAGCGAATCTTCAGGATTAGTTCTAGGTGATGACATTGAGGCTTTATTAGAGAGTGCTAAGGTTTCTCTATCTTTATTTTCCGAAAAGTGGAAAGAGTTAGGGCATGAAGCACAACAGGATGATTCGTTAAATAATTCAATTGTTGCGTTAAAAAGTCTTACAAAAATAATCAGCGGTTTAAATGATAAGTATTGGGACCAGTGGTTAATTAATTTAGAGAATGACTTTGTTGTAGAAGACGTCGTTTTAGAACAGCAAACCAGTCTTGGTAAAGACAAAGTCTATAATGAATACAATAAGCTTAAAGCCAAATTTTATGTGGATAAGCTTTCAAAAGATTTTAATTCAAGCTTAGTTGACTCTCTAAATCACTCTAAAGAACACCTAATTAAGTTGCGTGATCAAATGGATATGTCTGAATTACCTGAAGATGTTGTCAAGTTCTTAAAGGATCTTGATTCAAATTATAGAGTGGCAACTTTGGAACTTATAACTCCTGATGTATTTGCTTGGTTAACCAAACAAGATCTACTTTCTAAATTAAAAATTTCACGTTAGTAAACTAATGAGCGGTATAGATAGTTATGATTGAACAAAGCCTACTTTTATCTTGTCTTGATTTAATTGAAGAGAAAGAAATTAAATTATTAACATGGGGTGACACGAGCTTTTATTTTAATAAGAGTGAGATTATAGAACTCATAAAGTTACGAACACCATCTGATTGGGAAGAGATTTTTGAAGCGTTAAGTGATCAAAGCCTAATTGTAGAAGTTAAATCTTCTTATATAGTTGATTGTTATCGATCTAGAATGGCTGAGGCAATTTATCTTTATAGCAACTTACGACAGTGGTTTCATGACAAAGATTTAAGCAGCGCTAAAACTTTAGTCTCCGACTTTCGTTTTATTCGTCGACCACGTCAATATCCTAACAGAAACGTACCGTCTTCAATGGCTATTAGCCAACTAAAAGAAGAATTGAATCTGTCTAATGAGCACAGTAAGGTATTGCTCTCATTATTAGGTGGAGGGAGCAAATCATTTAACCTTTCAGGCTTTCAAGTAAGGGCTACAGAAAGAGTATTAGATAAATATGCAAAGCATATGTCTGCTTCAAGGCCTAATCAACCTTCGGGCACTATTGTATGTTCAGGAACAGGTAGTGGTAAAACTCTTTCCTTTTACTTACCAGCTTTAACACAACTATCACAAAACATCTTCGGTGATCAAAGTAACCGAGTTCAAATATTGGCGATCTATCCACGGAAAGAGCTACTTAAAGACCAGTATAATGAAACGTTTAAACAAGCAAGATTATTGGATGATTATTTGTTAACCAATAATAAACGAAAAATTAAAATAGGTACTTTTTTTGGAGACACATTAGATGGTGATTATTTAAATGATAAGCTTAAGTTTAATGCTATTGATTTTGATTTATTAAAGTGCAAATGTTCTGGAAATTTAAAGTGGTTAGAAGAAGATGTAAAACTAAAGAAAGAAATACTGACTTGTAGTCGCTGTGGACATAAAATTAATGAAGATGAGGTTGCACTAACTCGACAATCTTCAGAACCAGATATTCTTTTTACAACTACTGAGATGTTAAATCAACATTTAGCAAATAGTAAATATAATCATCTTTTCGGAGTTGATACTAACAAGCCAATCCCACTAGTTTTACTTGATGAAGTTCATACATATGAAGGCACAACAGGTGCCCAAACGTCTTATTTACTTAAACGGTGGATGAAGCGTTCAGACAATAAACCCCACTTTGTTGGATTATCAGCAACCCTTAGTGATGCTGCTGGTTTTTTTGGCAGTTTAACAGGTACAGCAAAGCATAATGTTGAGTTAATTGAGCCTCTACCCTCAGAAATTATAGAGGAAGGTGCTGAATATCTATTGGCTTTGCGAGGCGATCCTGTATCTCAATCCGCGCTTCTTTCAACAACAATTCAAGCAACTATGCTAACTCGACGTATGTTAGATAGTAATACTAATAAAGAGCCAGCATCAAAAGGAACTTTTGGAACCAAAACATTTGTTTTTACAGATGACTTAGATGTTAACAATCGACTCTTTGAGATGATTGCAGATGCAGAGGGATGGAGTCACGCATTTAAAAAACTTACTCCTGAAGCTGCGCCGTTAGCATTTTTAAGAAGCGCAAAACATCTTAACTATCAGGCGAATAAGGAACAAATTCAACTTCTTGGTCAAGATTGGTCGAATTGTGAATTTATTGGCCATAGTACAGATGAAGAAGATCGTGCGGAAGTAGGTCGAACTTCAAGTCAAGATTCAGGGGTAAGTGAAACGGCTGAAATTATCGTCGCAACAGCCTCCTTAGAGGTTGGTTACAACGATTCAAAAGTTGGAGCTGTTATTCAACACAAAGCACCAAGAGGCGTCGCATCATATCTCCAACGTAAAGGGCGTGCAGGGCGAACTCGAGGTATGAGACCTTGGATGATTACAGTCCTTTCTGATTATGGGCGTGACAGAGTAGCTTTTCATAGATATGAAAATTTGGTAGATCCAGAAATTAAAGTGAACAAACTACCTGTCGGAAATAACCATATACAAAAGATGCAAGCAAGTTTGGCCACTTTGGAGTGGTTAGGTAGAGAGGTTGGTAAAGAAATTGGTAAAGGAAGTATTTGGTATTACCTTAGAAACCCTAATAAGCACCCAGATAATAAAAAATATTTATTAAAAATAGAAACAACTATAAATAGCTTGTTAAATAGTTCAAGTAACAGAAATGCATTAACAGCATATTTGGCCTCAGCACTTGGCATTAGTCAAACGGAAATTGAAAAGCTTTGTTGGCAACCTCCGCGCTCTTTATTAATGGACTTTTTACCCAGCTTATTACAAAAGCTACGAACTAATTGGTCTGTAAATGGGCAAGAGTGGTTAGGAGTTCAAAGTAAAGGTTCACCTATGCCTGAGTTTATACCTGCTACATTATTTAGTGAACTAATTCTCCCGTCACTTGATATCTCCTTACTTAGAGGGAGTAAAGAGGGTAGAACTCAGGAATGGCAAAATATGGGGTTCTTTCAAGGATTAAAAGAATATGCTCCGGGAAGAATCTCGAAAAGGTTTACATTAAATAACCGTTATGAAACTGACTGGTTAGTTCCTGAAGGTTTTGAGCCTAAGGTTGGCGTTGATGATGAAATAGGGTTTGAAGTTGAAGATGCTTTTGGACTAAACAGAGGCTTTCTTAAAGAAATAATTGCTAAATCTGGTTCGCAGATGAAAATCTATCAACCAAGGCAAATACTGACGAAACGGCTTGAGTTAAAAAATGTTACAGAAACAAGTAATGCTTTTTTAAACTGGGAGAGCATATTTGAAATTGATGAAGACAAGCATCAATTATCACTTCCTACTAATTGTGACTGGAAACATTATTTAAGTAATATTTGTTTTTTTGAGCACAAACATATGCAACCAGTTGAGGTAACAAGGTATACAACGGGATCTAATGCTCAGATTAAATTTAAGACTAAAGAAGCATCTAATATTAAATTAAATTGGCAAGAACAAGGTGAATCAGTTGGTATTGGGACTATTCTATTTGTCGATGGTATAAGGTGGAGCTTTACATTCTCAGATGATCAGTTACTTAGTTTGGGAACAAATGAAAATGTTGAGTCTTCTTTACGTTTCTCTTTTGTTCAAGATTGCTTTGTAAATTCTTCTATTTTTAATAATACATTTCAAGCAAATTGGGTATTTGAGTGTGTTACTACCACAGTGATATTTATTTCAACGCAAAAAAACTTATCTCTTCAAGACTCTATTAAGTACTTGAGTACAAAAGAAGGACGAGAGTTACTAAATAATATTCCTCTAGAGTTATTTCAATTGAATGTATTAAGTGAGGACGAAGATGAGGAGCAAGCTTTACAAAGTGAGTTAGTTTCCCTTTTATCGAACGATTTAATTATTGATGAAATTAGTAAATTATTAACCCCTTTATATGCTGAATTGTCAGGTGATTCGTATATTTTATGGTTGAGAATATTAATGTCTAACACCCTCTCTGGAGGCATTAATCAATTGGTTAGTACGGTATTACCAGATGTTGGTGATAATGATTTAAATGTGGACCCGGTATGGATGGGAGATGACTTAACTATTTGGTTAACTGAGAATGAGTCTGGTGGAGTGGGTATAATTAATAGGTTTGAGAGCGTATATAGCAGTGATCCTCTTAATATTTTAAATCATTTTTCTAGGTGTTTTCAGGCAGGTGATTATGAGCAGGTTGATTTTGATATTTATCAATTACTATCAAAATTAGAATGTGACAAAAGTTTAGAATCATCCTTTAAGTCTCATAGAGACTCACAAAAATTTAGTGCACGAGTTAAAGCTAATACTACGATTAATGACAATTTAAGAAAGATGGGAGTCATTTTATCTCATAGCTTCAATAGCATACTTCATACTCGGATCTTAAAGGCAGGCAGCTCTAAAGAAACAGATAAAGATTTAAAGAATTGGATGGATAGATGGCGAGGAATTGAAAAAGAACTAAAAATAGAGATCCCCTTAAATATTGTATCTTTTCTAATCGCGAAAGAAATCACATCTAATACCAATGTAACTATAAACAAACTTAAAGATAAGGTTATCGGGCAGTTATGGCCCAGAGGTAATGTTATACGACAATCAAGTACGCAGTTTTATAACCGCTTCATGAGTGGAAATAATAGAACAGAAAGGCTACTTGTAGAGCAAATGATATCTGGCAACGGCGAAACAATGAATTATGGAAATAATTGGGAAGTTGAATTAAAGAAAGGGATTGTCCGTAAAGGAATCGTTAAGCTTGTAATTTCACCAGAACATTTATCTAAATTAAATCAAATTATATTAAAAATAAACACAATTCAGATAGATCAACTGGGTATGTTCTTTCACATTAGAGTTAATAGAATTGATAGGCATTTGGGTGAAATTATATTATTTGTCGAACTGGCGGAGTCCATTCAATGATTAACCAAAATCTGCGTAAAATAAGAACCAAAACGCCATTAGGGAAGCGACATTTAAAAGAAGTTTTAGGTAGTACTTTTGCGGGCTTAATTTTATCACCAGAAGAAATTTGGTTAATAACAGCTTGGTTTACTAACTTTGAAATATTAGACAATCGTTCTGGTAACTGGAGTTACCTCAACGCAAGTTGGGGTAATAAAATGGTAACGTTTGTAGAATTGCTTGAAACTGCTGTTCTTAACGGATGTAAACTCAATCTTGTAGTTAATGAGACTAAAACTAATGATTCAGCACTTAATTTGTTGAAAAGTAAATTATTTGATGAAGACAACTTTAGATTTGAAATATCACATAAGGAACATATTAAAGGTTTAATTACTGAGTCTTGTTTTATTGATGGCTCGATGAACTTAACTTTTTCAGGAGCAAATATAAACTCTGAAATGCTTACTCTTTCTGGCGATATTCATGAGATTTCTGAGGCTCGGATTGATTTCAATAATCTTTATTTTAAAAACTATCAACAAAAAACAAAAGTGATAGAAAACCCAATTGTTGAAATTGAAGAAGATGGGGATGATGAACATGACTTTTTCTAGCTACCCATCTTGGTTTTTAGATTTTTTTACAGGCGATAATGCAATTGAATTAGAGCACCCGGTTGAAGAGATTTCTGATTCTATAAATTTATTATTATTGAAGTCCATACGCAATTTGGAATCTAAAACGCCATATTTTTTAACCGCTTATGTTAATGGTAAATTGTACTTCTATGGTATATGTCAAGACAAAAAATCATTAAACGAGTTGAAGAACTGCTTATATTACGGATTAGGATCTTCGCATACATCATCTTATGAAATAATAAGGTCACCCGATTTTAAATTTGAACAGCCATTATTATTGAATCAATCGCACGGTGTAATCAGGTTCTCTCAAGTTAATACCGACAATTTTAAGAAAGATACTAGCTATATAGTTAAAACGTTAAATGAAGTCTCTGCCCGATTTGAAGCAAAACCTAACTTTGCCAGTGTAAGGTTACGTCCAATAGGACGCATTCTACGTGATTTCTTTTTAGCAAGTCGAGAAGGTGATGGAGAAAGTGCGTTAGCTTTTTATAATGAAGCTAAAGACTCTGGTAAGCTAAGTCATAGGAACTTAGTCGGCCTTGAAATTCAATCTTTGGCTATTAGCGCTTCATGGGATGAAATACTTGAACATGAGAATTTACCTGATTATTTAGCAGGTATAATTCCCACGAGAATATACCATTTATTAATTCGTGCATTGATGCATGTAAATAATTTAGATTTAACTGATTTGTCCAATGTAGATTGGGTTGGTCTAAAGCCAAATTTAGCTGATTATGAATCGTTTCTACTTTTAAAACCTAGACTAAAGGAAGAAGATAAATATAAAGAAGATTGGGAAGCTTGGTCTGCTTTAGCTGCTAGTATAGGAATCGATAAAAACGATATCATTTCATTTTCACCTAGCTTTATTACAGAAGAGTGGGTGAGTGAGTTATTTGGAAAAATTGAATCATTCATTGAAACTCGTAATGCTCTATCAATAGAGTCTTCGAGACTTGAAGCTTTATTTGATTCCCCTGTAAGTCTTGATGTGGTTGCTAAAGTTCTAGATTACTCAAAAGCATGCATGCCCTCTGAAGCTAGTGAAATATTCAGTTGGTTAGAAGAGCTTCCTTTTGAAATTCGTCAAAAAACAAAAGCATCGGCTCCTTTTAGGAAGTTATGGAGTTTATTAGAAGATTTTATATATGGTAGTAATAATGAAGCTGTAATTATTAACGAAAGTGAAATTGTTGATACAACAGTCGAAAACCCTAAAGGTTCAGTCATTAACTCTTGGAATGACTGGTTTAAGCACTACGCTAGTGGAGAGCTTATTAATTTCGATTTAATAAGTGAGTGGCAACCATGTGAGTTCGACATTAAATTTATTACCAAGGAAATATCAACTTCAGCAGATGCTGAGAGTATTCGAAATATAGCACCGCACTTACTAAGTTGGTTAGATGATAACAAGGTAGAAACCACTAGCGTTTTTTGGTTAGGACTCATTGAGTTAATTGCACTGGATGATGAAACGTCATACATAACTATTGGCTTGATGAGAGACTTAATTCAAGGCTTACTCAATACACCTCACTCTAAAGAACAGTACTCGTCTGCAATAGAAGCTTTTGAGGTTGTTGTAAAAGTAGAAATAAGTCGAAAATCACTACCTATCATTATTGAATTTAGCGAAATGTTATTTGATTATGCGATAAAGTCACCGGGAATAGTGAGATATCCATTGTGGAGTGGCATATGCCAATATTCGATAACTCATTGGTCTGATATTGATTTCGAACTACAAACAGTTCTTACATGGCTAGATAAACACATAGCACCAGAAGATAAATCTTTTGAACATTTAATAAGTGTGGATGATTCCTCTCATGAAGATGCAAAAGTTTCTTTAAAAGATAAATTAATAGGTATATCAACACTTACTGAAAAAGCAGGGCAACGAGCCGCTGAAATACTACAGAGCTTGTTTCCTGGAGTTGCTGTTAAGCTTAACCATGATAAAGTCGCGACAGATAAGTTGAAGAATCTTGCTTCAAGTGCAGATTACTTTATTTTCTGCAATAAAAGTGCTGCGCATCAATCATATTATGCTGTTAAGGCAATTAATAAAGATATTATCTATTGTGATGGCAAAGGCAGTTCTTCGATTATAAGATCATTAACAGACTTCATTAACTAATTTATTTGTAAGACTAGAAACGAAAAGGAAAGTTGTGATAGAGAATATATATAAATACTCTCCTTTAAGGGAAGATTTTTTTGATAACCTTTTAGTACGGGGGAGTCAAAAATTTTCACTTAATGATCCTTTTGAACTTACACCTGCTGACTCAATGAGAAACCGTGACAAAGGTAAATGTATTAACTCTTATTTTGACTATTCTGTTTTCTCTGCTTCTGAAACTCAAAATAATTTATTAATGTGGTCACATTATGCCGATGAGCATAAAGGTATAGTTATTGAATTTGACCCAAGCAAACCCATTTTTGAAAGGTATTTCCATAAAGATGTTAAGGCTTTAAACTTTATTGATGATGTTGAGAATGGTGGAATAAAAAAAATAGATGAAGGTATGTATCTCAGTTGTTTTTCTGAAGAAATAGTTATTGACGTTAAGGAATCTCAGAAAAGGCAAGCTATAAACGCTGGGCACCTTCATAGAGTTAGATATAATAAGAATAGGCCGGTTATTGATCAATATGAAAATATTCTTGAACACTTTTTAATAAAAAGTGATGAATGGATCTATGAAAAAGAACATAGAGTACTTCTCCCTCTATTTGATGCAGATAGTATCGTGGTGCATGAAAGTCATTTAGAAAAAATTAATGATGCAATTATTTCAGTGGAATACATGGAGGTTCAAAAGTTAGAGAAGGGCATGTGCCAATTGAACATGGATAGCATATTAATGGAGGATATGTATATTGCTTGCGATACAACTATGTATTACACGGAAAAGGAATCAAAAAAGAAATTCAAAAGCTTATGCGATTTTTTGAAAGGTTTAAGCTATTCTAATTTTCTAATAGATATATCTAAAGATTCTAGAACTGTTTTTTTATATAAAGTCTCACCACAAGCGATAAAGTCAATTTATATTGGTTGCAAGGCAGAAAAACAAGATGCAGAAAATGTTATTAAAAAAATAGAAGGTAATGCCAGTCTACAGCATGTGGATATTTATAAGGCTAGTGCTAGTTCAGAGCGATTTGAACTGTCTTTCGAGCAGATTTTCAGGCTATTGTAAAACATAAAACACCGATAAATATGATTGTTTCACCAAAGGCCTGACCCTGTAACAGATTTTGTGTAACTGCCAATTTTAAATAAAGTCCTTTAAACGGTCTTCGAATTCAATCATAAATCGATTCAAGGCCGTTTTCCAGTTTCTTATCGGCATCGTCCATTTCTTGGATGCCGCATCTATCGCAAGATAAACCACTTTCCTTGCTGAATCATCAGACGGAAATAGCTTACGTTTTTTAATTGCTTTTCGAATAACACTGTTCAGTGACTCTATCGCATTCGTTGTGTAAATGGCTTTACGAATGTCTTGAGGGTATTTAAATAGTGTATTTAGGTTTGTCCAATGTGCTCGCCAAGAGCGACTTATTTGTGGATATTTATCATCCCAACGTAAGCAGAAGTTATCGAACTCAAGTAACGCTTCTTCTTCTGTCACTGATTGATAAATGCGTTTTAAATCACCTGTAACAGCCTTGTAATCCTTCCAGGGCACATATTTCATCGAGTTACGTACCATATGAACAATACAGAGTTGAACTTGGGTTTGAGGGAAAACGGTATTAATCGCTTCAGGAAAACCTTTCAGGCCATCCACACAAGCAATCAAGATGTCATTTACCCCTCGGTTTTGAAGCTCAGTCAGTACGTTCAACCAGAACTTAGCCCCTTCGTTCTCAGATATCCACATGCCAAGTAGCTCTTTATGTCCTTCAATGTTAACCCCTAAAGCCAGATAAACAGCTTTATTGATAACGTGTTTATCTTGTCTGATTTTTACGACTAAACAGTCAAGGTAAACAATAGGATAAACTGAATCTAAAGGTCTGGCTTGCCACTCTATGACTTGCTCTATCACGGCATTGGTGACACGAGATATCAGTGTGGGTGAGATATCAGCATCATACATTTCTTTGAACGTATCAACAATTTCTCGAGTCGTCATGCCTTTGGCATACAGATATAAGATTTTATCGTCCATTGACGTAAATCGAGTTTGGTTCTTTTTAACCAATAAAGGCTCAAAACTACCTTCTCTATCGCGTGGTGTTTCAAGGTCGACTTGACCATCTTCAGTGCGGATATATTTTGATGAGTAGCCATTACGGCTGTTGTTGGTGCTGGATTTTTCATGAAGTGCATAACCAAGATGTTCTTCAAACTCTGCGTTTAAAGCAGCTTCAACGGTTATCTTGGTCAGTATTCTGCGAAAGTCTGTTAAGTCTTGCTCTGACTTAATGCCTTTAGCGGCTTGTTTCGCAAATACTTCTAATTCTTTCTTATTCATAGTCTGCCTATCCTAAACCCTAGTTGGGTATTAATGATAGGCAGTTACACAGATTTTGTTACAGGGTCAAAGGCCTCAAAGCTATCAAATATATAAGTTATTCATGAAGCTAACCCCAAACTTCAATTATACATTGCGCAATAAATAGTTGGTTAGTATCTAAAGTGATATTTTGAAGATCATTCCATTTAACTTTATCTTCAGTCCCAAAATTCCAGTAGCCACATGCCCATTTACAATATGATTGCTCTAGGTCGGCTTAAATTGTTCATAAGTTACGGTTTCTTCAAAGGTTAAATTGTTCGAAAAAACTACAAATCTCCATGAGTCAAGAATAAATCTTTATATCTTGATTTGAATCTGTAAGATTTTACATTAAATCTAGTGAGCTTTATTGACAATCTATTAGATTCTGCAATAATATGTCTAGATTCAACTTATATAAGGTTTAAATATGTCTAACACAATTAATTTGAAAGAAAGTGATATTCCTTTTGAACACGAGAGGGAAACCAAAATCCGTGACCATTATGCTGCTAATTTAGATGACTTAAGACCCAATGAAAGACTTATTGGTTGTGAAGTAAAAACAAAAAAACACAATTTAAGTGTGGATATGCAAACCGTTGATCATAATAACGTTTTAAGGCTTTGGGAATTCAAGGTTGTAGCTAATTATTCTGCAATAGGTCAGTTGTTAGTATATATAGCTCAAAAAAAGATTGAGTTATTGGGAAGTAAAAGAGTTATTGGCGTCATTGCAGCAGTCGATATACCGGAGTTTATAGTTGATGCAATTAATATGAGTGACCTACATATTGAACTTGTCAAAATCCCCAAAACAATTATTAACTGCGGTTTAATATCACAGGTACAGTCTAACAACAATTTAAAAATTAATTACCCACAGGAGACACAAAATGTTTAATGCACCATCAGGAAAAGAGATTATAAAAAATATTGATATCCCAGAAAATGAGCATTTTATGGGATTAAAGTATTTGGACTACAATGAAGATCAAGTAAGAAAAGCTTTTGATGATAATCGTTATGAATTTCTTACTCGTCATGATCATTACACTGTGACTGGGCAACTGTCTTTAAAAGGGAACGTTAAGAATAAAGAAGGTAAAAGATTGTCAATCATCTCAGCTATGAATTTACAAAATTTCACAACGACTGTTTCATATGATCCTTCAAATCCACCAATTGAAAACTATGACGCTTTGGGAATGATTGACGCTCATGAAAAGACTCAATCTGACTTTAAAGGCGCTAAGAAAACAAATAAACAAGACTTTGCTAGCTATATAGTTGAAGGTATGAGGAATGACCGTGACATCCATCTGCCTGTTATTTCAGGCTGGCAGACAGATGAAGTGTTTTGCGATACTATTTTTGTTGTATATCATCAAGTGGATGTCAATACAGCATACGGGTGTCTATATATACCTAAAAAACCCATAATGCAATCTGATGGACAGACTCAAACAGCTGCACTTTTTTCTGTTTCGCAAAATAAAGAAGCGCAAGAGTTGGGTGCTTTAGAGAACTTATTGGTAACTTTAGAAATTGAACTAAATGTAGATAATGTGAAGGCAGCACAGGCATTTGCAGATCGAAATGGCAGAGGATCTAAGAAAAATAAGAATTTAGTTATTTCAATGGATACGGCCGCACCTCTTAGTAAATTAAGGGCACAAGTTTTAGCTAAAACAATTTTTGATGGTCGAATAGCTAATGGTCGTAGTGGTGGAACTTCAGTTACAGCGACTGAGAATATTGTTGATTTGTCAACAATTGAGCAAATGATGGCTTATGCCTTAACAGGGCCTAGTCCTCTTAAGCCTGAACACTTTAAACATCACCACTTAGATGTTTTGAAGCCTTATGCTGATGAGTTCTTAAGTATGTTATCAACTTTATTCTCTTCTTATTGGACTCATCCAACACCGCCAAATGACGACACATATAGACGACTGTACGTTTTAGGTTGGCCTTTTGCACTTAAAGGTATTGCTTTAGCATATTATTATTCTAAACAAGATGAATTAGAGCCAATCAAAAAAGCAATGTTGGAACGTGATTTAGTGAGAGCTGATATGTCAGCACAAGAGTCTTTTTCATATAGAATTTTGTATACAGAGAAAGATATAAAGCCCTTGTTATCGTTTAAAGAATTAACCGATCGGTTAAGCCAAATCAATTGGATTAAGCACAAAAAACATTGGGCTGATATTACTGGCTATTCACTCGATGTAGACGGTAAGAAGAAGACATGGAAACTAAAACAATTTGGAGAAGTGGTAAAAACACTAAACCAGAATCAAATGATACAAGTTACCAAAGTAGCAAATAAAATTTGTGGTAAAACTTGGAAAGATTTGACAAGTGATACTGACGAGTCATTATCGTAGCTATCTCTGTAAACGTAATTATTTAAATATGTATTGAGTGAAACACTGGCTGTTTATATAAAAGCAGCCAGTGTTTCTTATTTTAGATATACTCTAAGGGATCTTGAATACTGTTGCGTTCGAAAGCTTCAAGTCTTTCTACACATGAACCGCAAGTACCACATGCTTTTCCTTGTCCTTTATAACATGTCCATGTTTGAGAATAATCTAGTTTCATTAACATACCATCTTTTAGGATACCGATTTTATCAGTATCTAAGTAAGGAGCATGAACATAAATAGGTTCAAAATTAGCTACTTTTGAAGCTTGGTCCATTATTTTTACGAACTCTGGTCTACAATCTGGATAAATTATATGATCCCCTGAGTGAGCGCCATACCAAACGCCTTCAGCCTCAATATCTACAGCGTAACCAATGGCCAATGAGATGAGAATCATGTTGCGGTTGGGCACTACAGTTGATTTCATGTTTTCAGCTTCATAATGGCCATCAGGGACATTAATATCGTCAGAAACTAGTGACGAACTGGTAAATAATGTAGATATAGATTTTATATCTAAAATTTTATGTGGAACATTAAGTTCATTACATACATTTTGTGCGTAAATGAGCTCTTTATTATGCTTCTGGCCATAATCGAAAGATAGTGCATATACATCAAAGCCTTCTTTTACTGCTTTGTTTAAAGCAGTAAAAGAGTCCATGCCTCCAGAATATATAACAACAAGCTTTTTCATTTCTTAAATTCCATTAATTGTCTTGCTCAAATAAGGCTTAGCTGAAGTACACATCGTAATCAGCTTTAAATGCTTTCTCTACTTCATAAATTTTTAATAAGTTTCCAGCAAACAACTGCTTTTCTGACGTTGTATTTTGAAAGTCATGCCACCTTCGAGAAAACTTTATATCGTCAGTACCTTCTTCTTCGCTTTTTATAAGTCCCAAATTCCATGATGTTTTACTGAAGTGGCATTTATGAGAAATAAGTTTTAACTCTTGAACAAAAAATTCAATTGTAGGGATATTTACTGTGTTCGACGGTTTGTCTTCGAGAAATACTCTTATCATATGGCGACATAAAAATGAGAAACCAAATATGCTAGTACCATGAATGATATAAGTATCTTTCATGCTTTTAGATGTATGCTTCCATTCATTTTCAAATACAATTGTTACAGCTATCCAAAAATTGTTAATTATTTGAGCAAATAACTGTTTTGATTCTTTCGTTAAGTCTTGATGCACTCTTACGTTAATCGATTTTAAGATCATTCTTTCAACGTTTGAAACAAATTCTGTTATCGATGATTCAGCAATTTTTCCTAAAGGGTTTCCATTTGATTTGATAAGCCCCTTTAAAGGAGGAGTTCCATTTTTATTATCTCCAAATCCTAGTTCTTCAGAAATAGATAAGGGGAAGGCCTTTATAGCTAATGCGGGCGGTTTATAAATATCATCATTGAGTGCTAAAGCATTCAATTGAACTGATGTTAATGGTTTGCCGAGATTAAGAATTAGAAATTGTTGAATATAGTCATTTTCATCTTCAGAAATGAAAATAGAAACAGGCAGAGGATAACTTTCATGAAAACTATTTTTAACTCCCCCTGAACGTTGTTGACCATCTACAATTGATCCCGGTAACTCTTGTGCTGGAGATTCAGGGAAGTATGGAACTTCCAAATGTCCAAACTCAGTTTGACCTTCTAAAGGAGTAAAGGTTACTGACTTATTAAAGCCAATAACGAGATTTGCCAAAATAGTAGACTTAGGAGATTCAATGTAATCTTTTATAGACTCAATATGTTTTGGTAGTTCACTTCTTTGATATCCATGGATATATTTACCTTCTCTTGTTATATGGACGATTTTAGCTATATCCCTTACTTTTTTACCTTCTACCCAACCAGAAAATACAGTGACGTTATTAACCAATTTTTTAATTACTTGGATTCTTAAAATGACTGGTTTCATTATTTATTAGCCTTAATCGTCGAGCTTTTCATGTCATCAATAACTTTGTCTTTATGTTTTGTAACCATTGCTAAATTATGTATACCTCTACGACGGTTTGTTTGGTTAGAGCGAAAAATGATATTCATTATCCCACTCTCACAAACTCCGCATGTACAACTTTTCCAAGGTCTATTGGTTAGAAAGCTTTTTATTTTAAGCTTATCCTTCTTTAGCATTGCCTGTTTAACTGGTGTGATTTCTTCTACTAGATAATCTGCTGTTGTAACTTTTTCATAAGCCATAAGCGCTTTAAAGGTTGAGTCTAAATTTTCACCTGTATCGTCATACTGTATTAATTTTTCAATACAGTCAGTTTCAAGCCTTTTTACACATTCATTTGTAGATAGGGCATTGTTGGATAGGTCGATATCAATTTCATTATTGTTTAGCATTTTAGCTACGAGGCTTCGAATTTCATGACGATGTTTATCAATTAATTTTTGAACATTATCATGATCACATTGACGAATTCTTATTGATAAAGACTGAATAAGCTCATGGGCATTATCATTAAATTCAAAGTACTTTCCAGCTTTAATGCCTTGCATTAGTGGGGACGTACTATCTGCACTAGTTACACCATATTTTGCGTATGCAGGAATATTCTCAAATCTACAGATTCCCAGTAAGTGAAACTGCGTCTCTTTCTTTTTAATAGAAGAGAGTGTCTCTAATAAATCTAATAAGTCAGGCGTTTTTGATTTGATCATACCGCCGATTGTAATATGAGTGTATCCGATCTCTTCTAGCTTTTTCACCGAGCTAATAAAAGACTCTTTGCTAAAACCATGAGCTACGCCATAAGGAATGAAAGACTTACTTTTAGCAGTATTAAGGGTCTTAGAACGCTCTAAAAATAGCTCGGCATTATCTAGGGTTATCTTTATTCTACGTTCCGCTTCTCTTATATCGGCGTAGTCCATAGCTTTTAATGCTTCATCATCCTTGGCATACGGGAATACAATGTGATCGAGTGATATTCCACAATCAAAACCTCCCCGGTCATAGAATTCAATTAACTCATCAATTGTGAATGGTGGCTCAGGCTCATTTACATAATCAAATGCGCCACAATCCCCCATAAGCAATACATTCGAAAATTTCTCTTGGTTCAACCTTAGAAATTTTTTAGCACCATAATAATAGAAGTCTTCAGTGAGTTCTTGAGTGTAGTACTTACCTTTCTTTTGCATTGTGCCAACACCAGCTAATGAAACAAGCATACCGTTGTAAGGCAATTCCTTTAATATTTCATGGGGGTAGGCATCATCATCATATTTACGGTGATGCTTGGTTTTTTCGTTGGTAATACCATTAAATTTAGGGTCGACAAAATCTAAGTTGTCTGGAAAATAATAATTAAAAGTTGTCACGTTAAACCTATGTATTCTTTATTGTTGGATATCGTTGATTATTTATTAGAGTGAAACTGCTTTAAATAACACATTAAAGTAATTCTTTGAGTAGTCTACTAAATCGTTTTTGCTCACATGCTAAGTTTTCATTTCTCAATTTTTTTAGCAACATAGAAGCCGATACTTTAGCTCCTTGAAATATATCTAATTCTTTTTTAACAAAAGAAACAACTTCTTCATCTGAAAGTTTTTTCCGATTTTTAACTAATAGTTTGATAGCGTTTTTTTCAAGATCATTGTATTTATCAATGACACGTTTACAATCGAAAATATTAACTTCAGTTTCATCTAATAAATATTTAGCTAGTCTGATATTCAAGGAAACTCTACCGCCTTTTAAAGTGCTACAAAAGTCTGCTTTTGACTCTAAAAAGAACGGTATTAGTTGTTTGTTAATATTATGTTTACTTGAAACAATAAAAAAGTTTTCATTTGTTAGTTTTTGTTCTAAAACTAATTGTTGTAGTTCATTTTGTATTACTTTTAAATAATCAGGAGAAGCAGCAATAAAAAAAACATCACCAATATTAGTTGAAACTAATGAATGAAGTGATTCTACTTTTAATACATCGGCACTTCTTTTTTGGTGTAACGTGTCCCACCATTCACTATTTGATAATCCCGTTTTATTAATTGAGTTTTCACTTCCGCTTGAAAAGGTAGCATCATAAGAGCCAATTTTGGATGAGTTATGAATTAGTCCATAACCTGCCGATAATACCCATAACTCGAGATTCGGTTTTATAATACTTTTGGCAACTTTCCAGTGATCACCTGCATATACTTCATTTGCAGGAACTTTTTGTTCTGCTTTCTCAAGTTTATCACACCATGAATTAACTATGGTTTGTGCACTATTATTCCCAATTAAATTTTTTAACTGAATCTTACCCTGAATATTCGATTTTTTAAGGTTTGTACAATTGGTGATTAAATGGATTTTCAAAGGTTAATTACCCTTGTACACAACACCACATGTGCATGTTTCCATTAATTCAATTGCAGAAAGCTCTGGTAAGATTGGTTTTAGCTCTCCCCAAACCCATCTTGAAATTACTTCAGCAGTTGGGTTTTCTAACCCTTCAATATCGTTAAGGTAGTTATGATCTAACTGGTCATAGATAGGTTTGAAAATTGATTTAACGTCAGAAAAATCTATAAACCAGCCAGAATGTTCATCGACAGTTCCCTCTAAATGAATTCTAATTCTATAGGAATGGCCATGAAGTCTCCCACATTTATGTCCTGTGGGGACATTAGGTAATTTATGTGCGGCTTCGAAGGTAAAGTCCTTATATATAGCTGTGCTCATAGTTTTTCTAAGTTATCATACTGTCAATAAAGACAGCATTGTACACCACAACTTTAACACCAGCCACTACTATCGATTGTTTAATTACGATGAATTGATATAGTGCACTTCAAGGTTGGAATTTTATATTAACTTAGTGGTGGAGTTGTGGAAATAGAACAAAAAGAATTACTCGTAAAAATTATTTTGACTTTGCAAGGTGATCATCATGGATGTAAAGAAGAAGCAATTAATATGGCAAAAGAAGCACTTGGGATCGAAATTGAACACAACTCAATACGAGAAATGATAAATGAAATATCAGAAGAGCAAATCGAAAATTTTATGAATTTGATATAAGTTGTTTTTTTGAGTTAGTTGAACTGCACTACTGATAATGATTAGGAAAAATAAGTGAGCATAGAGAAAAATTACCAAAATATTATTTCTGCTATCGGAGAAGACATCAATCGTGATGGTTTAATTGATACTCCAAAGCGTGCAGCGAAAGCAATGGAATTTCTAACGCAAGGATATCATCAAAATATTGATGATATTGTTAATGGTGCTCTATTTGAGTCGGATGCAGATGAAATGGTTGTTATCAAGAATATTGAATTATATTCAATGTGCGAACACCATATGCTGCCATTTATAGGTAAATGTCATATTGCTTATATTCCAAGTGGAAAAGTTTTAGGCTTATCAAAGTTTGCTCGAATTGTTGATATGTATTCAAGACGGCTACAAATTCAAGAAAACCTAGCTAGGGAAATAGCTTTATCTATACAAGAGATAACCGGGTCTATTGGTGTAGGTGTAATTATAGAAGCACAACATTTATGCATGATGATGCGTGGCGTACAGAAGCAAAACTCATCAATGACAACATCAGTAATGTTAGGGGAAATGAGAGAAGATGCTTCTGCTAGGCAAGAAATGCTAGCACTAGTTAAGTCATAATCATGATTTAATTGAAATAGATTATTACTAATTTTTTCGAGGTTAAAAATATACTTTAAAGGTAACTATTATATTAGATGATCAAAATAAGGTTCAGTTTGATGAAGTTAAATCACTATTAAAGCAATCTTATTGGGCTAATAATAAACCTGCAAGGCAGCAATAAGCTCATTATAGTATGTGAGGATTCGTATTGAGGCTGACTGTTTATTAATTTCTTGGCCAAAATTTTCGAGAGAAAATGATTCAGCCTAATGTCACTTAGATATGATAGCGGAGTGCTCGGCGATTAATAACGGTGGTATTACCTTCAAAACCGATATCTGCAATGATTAGATCACCTTGGGTATTTTGCGCAATACCAACGTTCGTAGCACGTTTGGATAGTGCTTCAATACACTGGCGTCAAGATTTAGGTGCGTATGATTTTAAATGCTTGTTTTACATGATATTTACACTTAATTTTTAATTAAATAATTTAGTTAATTTTTCCTAAAGTTGTTAGCTGACACACCAGAAAAGCTAACATCGCCAAAGTCTACATCTACATAGCCATTATCATGCATCTTTGTTAAAACCCCTTCACCTAAGCTATATCTTGATAGATGTATAACTCGACAACCTTCATACAACCCCAATAAATTTGGACGGCGAGTATTTGAACTAGGTTGTGCATCAGTTTTAATATAACTGTTAGATACTTTGCTTTTATGCCTATTATTCCGTTCTATTTGAGAAGATAAAGCTTCTTCACGCTGTTTCTTTTTATCTCTTGATAGAGGAGGTAACCCTGTGGTTCGATTATATTTTTGATAGAATCTTTCTTGTATATTTACATTATCAACTATTAAAAACTTATGAAGTGTAGATTGGCATATCTACTAAGAATCTATACTTTCTGAACCCTCAAGAAAATCGTCGACCTTTATCCCTAAATACCTGACAGTGCTTTCAAGCTTTCGATGACCTAACAATAGTTTGCATGCTCTTAAGTTTTTAGTTTTTTAGTTTTTTAGTATATTAATGAAGGTTTAGTTCTTCTCATCGTATGAGTCCCGTATTGAGTTTGATCTAAGCAAATAATGGGAAACCCAAGCATCAACAATTATTCCATACTTTCGTGTTGATAAATGTGCTGACGAATGAATTCAAAATTTAAACAAATAGTTGTTATGGCTTAGTTGATAATTTGTAATTAAAACTTGAACTGATTTTCGTGTGTTTTCGCTAAGTTCAAATTGAACGGGCAATCCTGTCTTTTTTTGTGCGCAAGAACTATCAGGTTTTACCCGGAAGAATCAATTTTCCTTTAATTGAGACGTTTCCCCATTGCTTTTGTGTCTGTTCTCATTTGTTTTAAACACTTTGAAA
Organism: Colwellia sp. MB02u-9; assembly: GCF_014077085.1. NCBI lineage: Bacteria > Pseudomonadati > Pseudomonadota > Gammaproteobacteria > Alteromonadales > Colwelliaceae > Colwellia > Colwellia sp. MB02u-9. Next base: position 42,991 of record NZ_JACGVF010000092.1, on the reverse strand, counting down.
AATATTTTTGAGTACAGCGTAATTAAATTTTAGCTAATAATTCTGCTTTAGCATTATCTATTTTATCAGGGTTGGTTTTTGTGGAAAGTTTCTCCCTGTCCTTACGCCCTAAAAAATAACTAATACGTTCAGCATTCGCACCAGACGGGTGGGGCATACCAGCAAGTATCATTTCTTCTCTTATTTTCCCATTTTGGCCGAGTGACAAAAGAATGTCTGCCACTCCTTGCCCTAGAGGAATATAAAGAACATTACTATCAAGTTGTCTACATTCATCGTCGAAACAAGAAGTCACCATATCTTTCAAAATTTCCAGACGAAGTCCATTCTTAGCTGTACTAATTGGCTTACCCTTAAGTAAGGTAGGGTATCTAAAAATAGATGTGCTATGTAATAAGTGTTTGTTCTCATCAAATAACGAAGAGCAGCTTATTATACCTAAACGAGTATTTACTCCTACTTCATCTAACATTGCTATTAGGTTCTTGCGAAGAGCACCGCTGAAGCTAGCAGTTTCTTTTGCCAACTGTGACACTTTCTCGTCCGGTAAACCTTTCATAAAAGAGGCTTGTGCCGCAATATTTGCATTGTGAGCTTGAGTTGCCCCAGGTGAAATGCCGACTAACACTATTCTGGCTTCAGTATTGACGTACTCAAATGGAGAAAAGTAAACGTCAATATCACCTTGAGTAGCTATAAGCAACGAGCTATCGAAAGGAGATTTACCCGTATAATTTTCTATGTTTTTTTTGAAAAGAGCTAATTGTTTGTTTTCCATGATAATCCTTTAGTTTCGTTTGATTCGCTGTGAGCAATGTCCACACGTTATAACGCGATACTCCTCATTATTAATTACAAAATAAGGTAAGTGTTCTGACTGCAAATGCCCAATTAATTTTTTGACTGCTTTGATTTTACGTTTGAGAACGCTGCGTGAATCTCCAGCTAATTTTGTTGCTCTTAATACCATCAAAATTTCTTTTAAAATGGACTTTATTTCGTGAGTACTTTGTCTTTTGGTATGAATTTCCACTCTGACGCGCTAACAATGCCAAAGTTATTTGATGCATTCGGTCTTCGCCATCTAGCAAGAGGCATCATCATTAAGTGATCACGGGCACTATTAAAATCATTGAAGTGAGTTTCATTTCCTTTATCACCTACCTGATAGCCTTTTGCCATGCGACAGTCTGAGTTGAAATAACTTCCATCCTTAGCTACGGGAACTAGTAACACTCCATCTTTAAGTTCACGAAAATCTACTTCCATAAAGTTGATTGTTGGCTTAAAGGAATTTCGTTGCTTTAACCAAAGTTTGGCTTCATCGACAGAAACATAGAATTTTCCTTGTCTTTGTTCGATATTAAACCCCGCTTTACCTTGGGATATATGATTTCGGACGCTTTGTAATGACATATCTGCAATAGCGGCTAGTTCGTTTAGTTCTATTTCTCCAGATATATCAAAGTTATCGTTTTCAAGGTCATATATCTTTTTGAAATCAGCGCCTTCAGACATTACTATTTCTAATCTTGCTTTTGCGGCCAGCATGATGGTTTCTATGATTGCATTTTCATGATGAAAAAATGTTGAGTGTAGTTTCGTCGAGTATAACTCCTCTAATAAACAGTAATCCTTTATCGTTTCAAAATCATCGGATAACATTTCACCTTCGATTAGTTTCCCTAATACTCCAAAATTTCGCTGTCTGATGAGTAAGTGGATTAATTCTTCAGGTTCACTTGTGTTTTCGTCCGCATGACTAATACCGTTGATCATCCAATCGCCTAATATTAAATGAGATTTTTGAAGCTCTTTTGCTTCCTTTATAATATCAATATCGGTTAATGCTTTATGCTTTATCAGTTTATTGCTAGCCATTTTGTTAATGTTATTTTTAATGTTTAGGTTGTACATAGATTAGCATTAGATGCTAAATAGTCAATCACTTTATTAATATATATATTAATATATAGCCAGTGCGTCATTCGTAGGCTTAACTTATCAAGCCATCTATAATAAACTAAAATAAATTTATCAAACTTACCTGTACTGTTAACTGACTGTAATTTTTGAAATTATAATGATGATAGTATTAATCGTAGTTCGTACTAATTTATATGCAGGCACGATACTATGATCTAATCTCCATATTTTTCTTTTCTTAAAACATCAAAAATCACGTATAAATTACAACATCTACCGTCTTCTTGGTGCGTAGAACGGAAATTAGCAACTTGTTAATCCTAACGTCCGCTTCAAGCTCAAAGTTGACGTAACAAAATGAAAAGCTTAATGTCAGGTTAGAGCGAACTCCGCTCAGTCAGAACTTTCAAATCACAGCCACAACGTTACTTGATAATGGCGCTGACTTATTAACGACTCAAAAGATACTGGGTCATGCTAGCGTGGTCACTACGCAAAGCTATACGCATATTGCAGTCAAGAAGATGAGTGAGGATTATCAGAAATATCATCCTGCGGTGCAGAATCCCAATTTATATATTCCACGTAGTCATCCTATTAGAAATCCGCCTAGTGATTAAACTAAGACTTAGCGGATTATTCCCCCCTACATCTTAAGTTGTTTTTTCTTCTTAAGGACAGAAAAATATAAAACTGTCCTTAACTTGTCTGTTTTTATCTTTTAAGGACAAAACATGTATTAAAATGTCCTTTAAATCACTATTTTTGTCCTTTAGGACGCTGACTTTGTCCTTAAGGATTTGATTTTTGTCCTTAACATGCGTACCATAAGGACAGTTTTATTAATTTTGTCCTTAAGTTATGAGTAAAAAAGCACTTCTTGAACAAGAAAAATCATCAATTTTAGCCCATATTGCTGAAATAGGTGAGCCTATGAGGCTAGGCGAAATAGAGAAAACACTTCCTCTCTCTATTAACAAGAAAACCTTGCAAAGACGCATATGGTCTATGGTTGAAGAAGGGTTGCTGTTATCTGATGGGGAGAAAAGCCATACTAAGTACTATGTCGATAAGGACATAAATGAACTTAAAAGTGTCCCTAAGGAACAGGTTGAGGACACTTATGGGGAAAATGTAAGGACAAAAAGCGAAGATAAGGACAAAAACCCTATCTTTTCGAGTGATGCGATGTCCTTATTGGGTTATTTAGATACACCTTCTTATGCTCGAAAAAGATCGAGTTACCAATTTGCGTTAATCGATAACTATATTCCTAATCAAACTCAGTATGTGCCTGAGACAATGAGAGTTCGATTGTATGAAGCTGGCAAGCGGTTTAATGAACAGTTTGCCGCAGGTACATACGCTAAAAAAATCAGTCAGAGATTACTGATTGACTTATCCTATAACTCTAGTCGATTAGAAGGAAATACGTATTCAAAACTCGATACGCAAAAGCTGATAGAGCAAGGTTTAACGGCTGAAGGTAAAGTTCACAAAGAAACTGTGATGATAATGAATCACAAGGAAGCGATAGAATTCTTAATTGAAAATGCAGAAGAAATTGTACTTATCCCATTTACAATCAGAAATATTCACTCATTGTTATCACAAGATTTGCTAGCAAACCCAAAGGCTTGTGGGAAGATTAGAGAAATAGAAGTGGGTATTAGCCAGTCAGCCTATACGCCTATGAGCAACCCTCACCAATTAGAAGAATACTTATCACTTATCCTACGTAAAGCGGATAAAATTGAAGATCCATTTGAAAAGAGCTTTTTTTTATTGATACACCTTTCGTACTTACAAGCCTTTGAAGACGTAAATAAACGCACTGCTCGACTGTCGTGTAATATTCCATTTATTCAGCATAATTTGTGTCCTCTGAGTTTTATTGATGTCCCCCAAGAAGACTACTTTAAGTCTTTGTTGTATTTCTACGAGACAAACCAGGTTGGGCCTGCGCTTGAGCTTTTTGAATGGGCATATTTACGCTCATGTGAGCAGTATGATGTTGTAACTGAGTCATTGGGTGAAATAGATACTTACCGAATACAATATCGAGCCGATAGAAAAATTGCGATGGGCCATATTATTCGCCAAAAACTTGATGAGGCTACGGCTACTCGATATCTTGAGCAATACTGTATAGATAATAATATTCCATCAGAAGATAAGTTTATCAGTATGACACTCAGTGACCTTGCACAACTGCATGAAGGCTCAATTATTGGGTTAGGCATCACAGAAAGAATATTTATTGAGTGGAAAAGCGCTAACTAAAACAATTTTAGCTCTAGCTCACTAGTTAGGAAGGATGCTCAATGCTGCGCGTGAAAGCAGGGTTTGCGGTTAATAGTCTTATGTAATACCTGTCGATATACCCTTATGTAATTCCTCTTTTAAATTGTTTAGATCATTAACACTATGTGATTAATATTAACTTTTAAAGTTAGTGTTAACCAATTGTTCTTTAAAAGTTTATATCCTCTGTTGAGGTTTTAATTTTAGAGCTTCCCTTTCATATGAACGGGCGGGTGTATGATTATAACCTTGGACGTTTCTTGTCAGTAGACCTTTTCATACAAGCGCCTAGTAACAGTCAGTCCATAAATCCTTATTCGTACATTATGAATAATCCTTTAAGCGGTACAGATCCGACTGGGTATATGGCTAAAGAAGAAACGATGACAGGAAGTCTGATTCCAGGGGGCAATTGATTCATTGTTATCGTCTGCGTGTCATTTTATTAAGGTAATCAAGGACGGAGATTAGGCCATCAGAGCTTTTACACATCTCAATTGGCGCCTCACCAAACGCATTATTTTCTGTCACAAACCAGTGTTTAACAAATGCATCGTCGTTCCCTATTAAGTAAACCAACTTAAATATTTTCAAAAATATTAAACGAGGATCACCGTTTTCTTCGGTAGTTGATGTTATTTTGACTTGGGTATCATTATCTATGTTCAGCAAGGAGCAAACTCTTAAGAATGCTTTTAATACCACTTCTTCGTTATTAATCATATTGCATCCTACTAAAATAATTTCAGTAAAAAAGGGAGGTTAAGGGCTTATTTAGGCACTTTTTAACTTACGGTAGAGTGTGGCTTCACCTATTCCGAGTTGTTTGCAACTTTAGATTTTATCATACCGGTTGCAATTAGTATTTTGGCTGACTCTATAATTGTGGAAGAGTAATAAAGTCTCATACCAAGTATCATACTGAGTGAATAAAGATTCATACCGGAATTACTAAAAAGGTCGAAATTATCGTCCTTTTTTTTATGGTCACTTTGTGGCATAAGTGACGATTAACCAAACCCCAAAATCGGTTTATTTTTTAGCACTAATATTTATTAGTGCTAATGTTCCCTTGGCACAAAGTTACTATAAATCCTATCTCACTAAGTGCCACAATGCGCCATAGAAAATCTTGTACCAGTACTGTTTATTTGTGTGTGACTTTTTCTAGTGAAATAGTCAAAATTGCTCAAAATCCACATATTAGCAACTTCAATGGGGGGTAATGGTCTGAATACCTGGGCTTATGAGTGATGAAAAAGATAGACTTGGAGCGATAACCAAAGCAGCGCTTGAGTTATTCAAAGGCTATGACGAAGCAGCTAACCGCTGATGAAAAGCGGTCTATCGATATGATTAATACTGACGACAATGCTAGAATTGGTTGCCTAGACCACGGGATGTTTCTCTGAGGGAGTTTAAATGAACACTGAAATCGATATTAAAACGCTAAAAAATAACCCTGAGATCTATCGGGACACAATTCAGTTGGTGAAGCGTCCTGATGGTCTATTCTGCAAGCACCCATCAGACTTCTTTAATCGTAATTACTTGAAGCACGTTGGCTCTATGACAAATGAAGAGGTTGCTGAGAATTTAGGGATAACACCTAAGCACTTATCTAACTTCCTTAATGAAAAAGTAAATGTCGAGCCTGACCTCGCAGCTAAGCTCGCCAAAAATACTGATTTCTGTGCTGATACGTGGTTAGAACTACAGCACAAGTTCAATGCCTACCAAACAAGCTGAGTCGATATTATTAGGTCAATTAGCCTCATTGTCGTCATAGCGCTCAATTAGTGGTGTAAGCACATCTAGCAGTGCCCAGTTCTTATTATAGCTTATGTCGTCGTCAGCAAGTATATCTACGAGTTTAAGCACTTCATCGTACTGCTCTTGATTGGTTATGCCGTTCTCGAAACTAAGCTGTAGCTCAGCTTGGATTTCATGGCCTAAACGTATTAGTTTTTCGATATCCATAACACCGCCTTTTAGCAATAAACACCTGACGTTCGAAAAAAAGCTTAAATTTTAAGCTTTCACATATGACCTGTGAATTCATGTGAATTTTTAGGAAAACGTCCGTAAAAATACAGCTAAGTCTAACTCAAAATATATATATCAGTTCAATATTTATTATGATAATTTCTTATCTAAACACGACTCAATTGTTCAGCTCCATAAAAAGCTAATACTAACAAGTTTTGGTCTTATAAATTTAAGTCAGGTTCAAGTGCAGAGTTTGCCTTTGCTCCCAACATAACTCGTGATTTATTCATAAGATTTGACCAAGAATCGCCTAAAGTTTTGGGCGTCGATAAAACTGAAAATTTAACATTCGCAAGTATTTCTAGTGCATTAGAGCGTGTATTCTCTGGTGGTAAACATCAAAAGCTTATCTTTGATGAAGCTACTTTGTTAAATGTATTTAATGCATATATTTTTAGAGTTATATTCACAACACCTAATATAGTATTAAATCGTTTAATAACAGAGTGTTAAATATACTAGGATGCTATTAGCCATCTAAATTTTAATATGTTCTCATACCTCACGATGATTGATAACGAAGCGGTATGTCATGGTTAAAAAAAGAGAGATTTTTACTGAAAAAAACCTTAAGAAGAAAGTTACTAAAGGAAAGCCAGGAAAATATTATGTTGCTCCCAACATATATTTACTTGTTACAAGTAAAGTTAAAGCTGTTTGGAAGGTACGTTTTCAACTTCAAAAGAAAAGAATTGAAAAAAAGATAGGTGTTTATGGTGTTCATAATCCATATTTTATGGATTATGAACAAGCAATGACCAAATCTATAGAGTTTCAGCGAGCACTAGCCGCAGAACAGAATCCTCTAGAAAGAACTCATACATCTATTGAGGCTTTAGATCAGCTCGTACATGAGTATATAAACAATCACACTTGTGAATATAAAAAAGAGCAACAAATCTATCAACGTGAAATTAAGCCGATACTGGGTGAATTGTTACTCAAAGATATCACTAGGTTGCATTTGGAAAGATTACTCATATCTATTGTAAAAAGCGGTAGAAAAAGCATTGCTATAAAAGCACTCTATTTTTTACGAGGCGTATTTAACTATGCATCGTTACACAATCTTGTTGTTGAACATGTTGCTTCTCATTTGAATGTTGAGAAACACGCAGGTGGTTACCCTTCTGAACGGCAAATATATTTAACAGAAGTTGAAATTAAAAATATATTTAAAGTCTTGCAGGAATACCCTAAACAGGCACCAATTTCTAGCCAAATTGCATTAGTGCTTTACTTGATTTTTGGTTTTAGAAAATCAGAACTACTTAGTTCAAAATGGGATGATTTTAATTTTGAACGCCAAGAGTGGATTGTCAAGCCAACTAAAATGGGAGAGGAGCAACTGACTTTGGATGTGCCAGATGCTGTTATGCCACTTTTTTACACGCTTAGGGTATTATCAGTTGGATCAAATCCTTTTATATTCCCGACAAAGCGTAAGTCAAAATCTGGTCATTTGTCAGAAAGTACTTTAAATGCGATGCTTAAGAAGTTTTTTGAAGAATACAAAACTAGAACGGTTCACTTTAACAACCCGCTAGGAAAGGTCGGAGTACGTAAGTTCTGGATCCATGACTTAAGACGTACCTTCACTAGTAGCGCAAATGATAACGAAATTTCTCAAGAGGTTACAGAGCGTTGCTTGAATCATAAAAAGAGGAGACGCCTTAAAATTTATGATCTATCAAATCGTCAAAGTCAGCGTAAGGTAGTGTATGAGTTAATGGCTGAAATTATTTTACCGTTAGCAAATCTTCATTCACAACTTGAACAATTTAAAGAGTATATTGAATTGCTAAAGGCAGCTTAAACAGGTCATTATTAGGCAGTAAATGGAGACTGCTTAAAAATAGCAAAATTCAGATTTTGCTATTTAGAATGTAGAGATAAATAAACTAAACAACAAACTTCTACATTTCTAATTAGAACATTTACCAATTCACATCAATCACTATAATCAACTTCGATTATAACGAAGCATGAGATGAGATCTAGAACATTCAATTTTCATCGCTATCACATTAATAAATCACAGCTATTATAAACTCATACCTAATCAAAAATTAGACTTAACACGTGACAATTCATCTATATTTGTATTAGTATAGATATTGAGTAAGTGACGAGAACTTGCAGCTAAAATTTGCGATCTGATGACCAAAATGGTGACTTCTTATTATATGCATCACAATAAATAATTGGAAAATATACCATTATTTCTTCTAATCACAGGTTAGATCCAGAATATAGAATAGTGTTTTGATGTACCTGTACTTGCACTACGCAGTAATTAAAGCCTCGTTATTCGAGGTTTTTTTATGCCTAATTTTTCTTATTTGCTAATGTAGGTTGTAGCTAGTGAGCCTAATGAAGAAAATAGGTAAAACACTCACTATGTCGATTTCATCGACATGAAAATTGAACGTGACGATATTTAGGTTTTAGCACTTGTTAAATACACTTTTATTTGTCCGGGCACTAAAAAAGTATCAAAATATCCCTTTATTTAGCGATCACAAACGCATTTTTGTACAATGCAGCGATATTATTTAGTTCAGGCGTTATGGTTACTGGCCCTCATGATCTATTGGTACTTTAATTAATTTGGGCAAGAGGTTTTGCACATTAATGTTTTCTAATTGCTCACAACCAGTTAAATGAATATATTCTAAATATTGCAGCTGCAATGTCTTTGTATCAGCTACTAAAACTATTTGACGGTCTGCAAGGTTTAACGTGGTCAATTTTGATAACTTCTTTAAAGGTTTTAATGAATGTATGGTGATACTTCTAGCGAGAAGTAGCTCTTGCACCGAGAGTAATTCGCCAATATCTTCGATTGAACACCATGTTGTTTTATTTTCTCTGCTTTTCCCGATCAGGATTAGTGTCGTTAGGTTTATTAGCTTAACTATATTAAATAAATGTAAGTTACCCGAATGATAAAGTGTTAATTTTTTCAAGCATTCAGGTACTTGCCACTGTGCAAAATCAATATTATCAATAGCATTACACTCTATAATATTTAATTCTGTCAATTTATTGAGTGAATTTAGTACTTTAATATCTTTGAGTTGAGGGCAATCATAAATTGCTAATTCAGCTAACTTATCGAGCGAGCTTAATGCTTCAATATTTTTAAGTTGATGGCAGCCATTAATTGTTAATTCAGTAAGCATGAGTAAATTTTCGATACCATTAAGTGACAATAATTTCGAACCTCCCAATAAGCTTAACCTTTGTAGTTTTTTTAATTTATAAAAATCATTTAATGAAGTAAGTTGTTTACATACTTTACCGTCTATCTCTAATGTTTCTAGATTTATTAGCTGAGTTATTTCTTTATATGAACCTGAATAACGTGGTAAACATAGCCATAAGTAGCTGATTTTTTGTAATAAGATCAAGCCGTCTAACTTACTTAATGAATCACAATCTAGTAACTCTAACTTGGTTAAATTTGGCAGAGTTGTTATTGCGTCTATACAGACTAGCCCATAGCAACTTCGAATCGAAAGCTCAGTTAAATTCGTTAATTTTTCAATGCCTGAGAGCGAAACTAACTGAGTAAGGTCATATATAGTTAGTTTTGTCAGGTTTGTTAGCTTTCCTATTTGTGTTAACTGCTCAAAGTGCGTTATTGGTTTTGCAGGGGAGTAACAACAAACTTTTAACGATAAAACCGCTATTTTTTTCAGCCACTGTATGTCAATTTCATTACCTAACGCATCACATAAACTTAACTCTAGGGTTTTTAATTTCGTTAAACTAAATAAAACTGATAATGACCTTAAACTATAAAAGCCCGTTAACACTAAATGTTCAAGGTTGATAAAATTAATAAGGTTATCGGGTAAATGTTCAACTAACTTAGTATGAACATGTAAAGGTCGGTCATATAATGCTGATAAATCTAAGTAAATGGTGTTACTCGCTTCTAAAGCACTTAACTTTTCTGATAATTGAATAGTTTGAAGTTGTTGCGGTGTCATAGTATTTAACTTTGTCCATATTTAAACAGTAAAGGAGTGATGCGTAACTTGGAAAGTAAAGTTGCTAATTTTCTTCTTAGGGGCATAGAATAAGAAAATATTGCGACGTAATATGTCGCAACGTTTACCCTAGTCTTTGCCAAAAGATAATAATAACCAAGTATTGATAAGACATTTATATGCCCACAGCTAAATCAAAAACCCTTGTTCGTGTTATGAGTATGATGCAGTTAATTCCTGTTTATCCACGTTGGACAACCGCTAAACGACTGTTAACTGCGCTCGATTGTAGAGGTTTTTCAGTCAGTAAACGCACTGTTGAACGTGATCTAGTCGAGTTAGGTGACGTATTTAGTTTGATAAGTATTGACTCACCTGAAGGGTTTAAGTGGTCTTATGCTAAAGATAATGCCCAGGCATTTTTACCGGCTATTTCAGCCGAGGAAGCTTTGTCTTTGCACCTAGTAGAGCGACATTTAAAAAATCATTTACCGCTATCTGTATATCAGCAATTAGATGCTGTTTTTAAGAAGTCAGCAGATGTGCTAAATAGCGCGGCTAGAATAAGTACTTGGCCAAATAAAGTGGCTAGTTTGCCTCATGGATTATATCTTTCACCTGTTATTTCTGATGAAAATATTCAATCGACAATATCACAAGGTTTATTAGAGCAACGTAAACTTGATATTTGTTATGGCAAGTCAGTTAAAGTTCACACCATAACTCCACTAGGTTTGATCGTGCGTGACACAAAATTAGTGCTAGTTTGCTATTTTTACCAATATGACGAACCGCGGCATTTATTAGTTCACCGTGTAAGAAATGCAATATTATTAAATGAAACGTTTGAAAGCGATTTTAATGCCAAGGATTATCTTAAAAAGAATAGTTTAGACGTGGTTGTTAATGGTGAAAAAGTCGTTGTGAAAATGCGGGTAAGAGGGTATGCAAAGCGTTTGCTTAATGAAAGTGAAGTAAACGCTTCCCAAGAAATTGAAAGCGATGATGACACTTGGGATACGGTCACTATCTCTTTGCTACACACTTTGGAACTTGAAAATTGGATTTTAAGTCAATCTCAAGATATTCAAATTATAGAACCCTTGCAGCTCAAGTCTAGGGTGATCCGTCGTTTGTTAAAGTCCATTGAAAACTATGACCTAGACGAGCCTCAGGAAGAATATGTTATTAGTTGAACATGCGGGTTCATTAACCCTAGCGTGCTATAGCGGTAACAAACTTATTTACCGTTGTTCTCGCTCGTACAGGTGAATAGTGAGTGTAGCCGTCTTCCTCTCATAAGGGCCTGGTATGAAATATATTTAGCGACCTATTTTGTCGCTACTGATTGATATCTTGAGATGGTTATATGAGGTCTTGAACACTGCCCAAACAGGGTAGCTTAGACCTGAAAAGGAAAAAGGGTTGACTGTGGTGGTTAGCTTTTTTTGTAAGAACTGTACGGTTCATTGAAATAGCCTTTAGCGAGTAATAACAAAAATGCTTACATTCCAATCATCTAAAAAAGATTATATCTCTGATGTACCTATCCCAGCCTTAGAAGCTGAAATTAAAAGAGTGTATGAGCCAAATGAAGCCAAAGCTATCTTGAGAAGTTTTCATGACATGATGCTTGGGAGTACGGTGGGCAAGATAGAGGGTAAATTGGCTGTATACCCTTGTGATGTTGTTGCTATTTTTATTCTACTCAAAGCCCCTATTAAATTCATCGATGCTAATGGAAAAGAGCTTACTTTAGATGGGAGTGGTTCAGGTATTTATTATTAAAGGCCAAGGGATTCAGTATGAATGAGAGTGATTTAGATATTAGCATTTGTAAAGGTGAACACTCGCATATTGGCAGTGTTGAAACTGGTGTTGAAATCACGCATAGAGCAACAGGTATAACGGTTTCCTCTCACAATAAAAAGTCTCAATACGCTAACAAAGTTATTGCAATGGAACGGTTAGAAATAGAATTGGCTAAGCAGGGGGGCACTATGAACACTGAAAAAATAATGCGTTTAGGCCAGGAGCTACAAGCTGAATTACGGTTTCATCCCGTGGACGGCATAACCTCTAGGGAGCAATACGACGAAGTCATAAAGATCATTGATATACTGACCGACGATGATGTAACAAGCGATAAAAACTGGGCATTGCTTGATGTGCTTGTTCCTGCCATCACAAGGTATGACGACAACGATTCTAATTGGCCTTGAGCACTTTCCCAAAGAGGCGAACAGGTTAGCCATGATAGCTGACCTTTTTTGTGCTTGTTATTTAGCTGAGTGGTAAGTATCGAACTTACGCTGTGCTTCTAACCAAGTTCCCACACAGAAGCCTGTAGCTCTTGCTAATCTAACGGCAAAGTGGGGATCAATATTTACTTTTTCATTAAGGAAGTTAGATAAGTGCTTAGGTGTAATCCCTAAATTCTCAGCAACCTCTTCGTTTGTCATAGAGCTAACGTGCTTCAAGTAATTACGATTAAAGAAGTCTGATGGGTGTTTGCAGAATAGACCATCAGGACGCTTCACCAACTGAACAGTGTCCCGATAGATCTCAGGGTTCTTTTTTAGCGTTTCAATATCGATTTCAGTGTTCATTTTAACTCCCTCAGACAAACATCCCATGGTCTAAGCAACCAATTAAATTTAAGACAATGCTAGCATTTTCGTCGGTATTAATCATATCGATAGGCCGCTTGTTATCAAGGCCGCGAACTGGATAATTTAACCAACGCTTAGCGGCTTTATTGTCATTAACAAAGAACGCTTGTGCTGCTTTGGTTATTGCGGCAAGCCTTTCTGTATCATTTTTCATAATAATTACCTTTTAAGCACCATGCTCTAGACTAACAACCAAGTATAAAACCATTTGAGTTCATAGATTAATAAGATGGCACGACAAATTATGTCGCAGGAAAAATAACGCAGGCAACTGCACTGGGAAGTTGCGCGGGGCAATGCTGTGAAATATATCTAGGTAACAAGCATACTTAGGCGTAGTAGTGATACTGACAGGTATTTTATTGTGATAGGAGTAAGCAATGGTTACTGGGGCAGCCATTGCCCAGCTGAAGCTTAAATATTCTTTACGATGGTATACCCTCCATGAATAGGGTAAAGGCTTGTCATGTTTTGCCCCCCATTAAGTGTGTGCCAGTAACCCTAGTTATTATGTCTATCGCTAGGATCGATTTATTACTGTAACGGGTTGCGGCACCGATGAAAAGGTACACCTACACTTGCGTGTATTTGTACTTTTAGCAACCTAAAATCCGTCAATACAGTATTTGTAATGGGCTGTATGACAAATGATTACGCGGTCGGTTTGTATGAATAAGGATTGAGTTGGAACTGTGGGATGGCTAACTTCGCAACGAGTTTGAATGCACTTTTATAAAGTGTTTAATTTTCCTCATACTTGCCAACAGCGTGCTCATTAATGAAGGTGGCTGTAAAAACTTTTACTTGGGTTATATTTACTTGGGTTATATTTACTTTGATAGAGCGCGATGAATACTCCGTCTCCGAGTGAGTTGAATTTCATGCTAAAATTAATACGCGAGCAAAGAAAAGATAATAAGTAGCAAGCAACTACGACCAATACCAATTGATATCTTTAGCTAGTAGTTTGGTAGGTGGTGATAAACAAACTCTCTACTATCTCTACTAAAGAATTTTGTCTCTGTACTCTGATTTTTAAAAAATTAAAATTGCACGAGAAGGATGGAAAAATAATTTGCCATCCTCATCTAAATGTTATTGGCGTGATGCTAGAAAAAGACACCACAAGCGCAAAGTAGCGTTCTTTTTTTATTAACAGTATTAGCTTACAATTAAAAAAGTAACCGTGAATAAGTCATGTCATTTGTAACCTATGACGTTCAAAACGTTGTTGATAAACCAGTGGACATTATTATCAACGGGGCGCTAGTTAAGCTATTTTTAAGTATTGCTTAATAATTTCTGCACCATTATCAGCGTTGATTGGTTTAAAAATAAAGCCAGAGATACCTTCGCTTTCACAACGTTTAATCAACACTTGGTCTGTTATTGAAGATAACATAACCACAGGCACCTTACTGCCATCAGCTCTTATTTTTGCTAATGCTAGGTCACCATTCATTTGCGCCATAACCACATCTAGAAATAGAAAGTCAGGCTTGTGATCCCGCACCATAGTCACGGCAACCGAACCATCTTCAGCTTCAATAATATTGCTATAACCAAGCTGTAATAAATAACGTCTTAGTGCTTTACGGATCATGCCACTGTCATCAACTAAAAGTATTTTACTGTCTAGCGGTAATGTTTGGGTGTGAGGATTACTAATACCGGTACTGGCTTCTCGTTTAATACCGATAGTTTGATATTCAACATTGCGGATCAAGAGATTAAAATAATAACGACCAGCACCTTCGATAGTGATTGGCACGGTGATAACCTCGGTAACACCCGCTAAGTATTTTTCCATATCATTTACATTGTGAACAAAGTACGGGCTAGAAAACTTATAATCTAAGCTGTAACGGCTATGTAAGTCGGTTGAGCGACCCACAATAGTATTACCCCATTCGGCTAAGGCATGACTTAACTCTTCATTAATTTCAGTATATTGATATTTTTCTTCAAACATATGTTCACAAACTGAGTTACCTATCGCGATAGCCGTTTCTGGATAATGGTGCATCATGATAACCCCATCTAAGCCACCAGTGACTTCAGAACATACCGCGTAACCTTTAAAACGAAAATCATCAACGCTGTCGACAAAAGCCTCACCAGCCTCGCCAATAAGATTTGTCATCGCTTTTAAACTGGCAAGTGACTCGTTAATAAATGGGTATAAAATCACTTTATGTAATGCTTCTACTGACATACTTGTTCCTTTTGTATCATTATTTTTAAATCGACCGGCCAGTGTCTTTCTCAGCTCAACCCTGAATTGAGAATTTAGCTAAAGTTGGCACTTAACTTACGCGGCATTGAAGAGTATTTATTTGCACTCTGTGTAATTGCTCTCTTAGCATACACTTAATATTGCCAAGTTGGCTACCCATAACATTAACTACAACAATAGCTTGCGATCAATAGGGAAAAATTCGCTCGCCGCATTAATTAATGACTGTGCGGTTAGCGCTGTGACGCCATAAACATGGGTTTTTACGCCGTCGCGTAACATGATCTTTTTCAGCAACAAATCAAAATCACCATCACCTGAAAGTAATATAACGATATCAACTTCGGCTGCTGCTTCCATCACGTCAATGGCGATGCCGACATCCCAATCACCTTTTGCAGAGCCGTCGCGACGCTGAATAAAAGGTTTGAGTTTTACATCAAAGCCTATATGTTTTAAGGCTTTTTGAAATTTATGCTGTTGGTCGTCACTGCGTTGTATCGCGTAAGCATTTGCCAAAACAATATCACCTTGTTGGCTGATTTCTTGCCAAAACGCGCGATAATTAAATTGCTGTTGAAAAGTATCTCGTGTGGTGTAATAAATATTTTGTACATCAACAAATATGGCAATTCTCGGTAATTGGTCGCTATTTTGCATAAAAATCCTCTTTGCTAAATGAAGCTATATTTTGACTTAATTTCAATAAATTCGTTATATTTCATTATGGTACTTGGTTTGAACACTTTTAACAGTTAATTATTAGCTGCTAAGAACGAGCATCGCAAGCCAAAATTTAGTCTTAGTATAAGAGACAACTTTTAAGCTAAGTGTTATAATAAATGATCAAATAAAGCTGAGTAAAACAAGATGTTAGCCATTCGTAAATTATTTTATTTATTACTACGTTTACCAATAAAGTTATTCGTGCATTGCAAAGTGGTTGCCGATGAAATAATTAATTTAGGTCAATTAACCACTGAGCAACCGGTATTTTATGTGCTACGTCATCAATCGGCTAGCGATGTTTTATCGTTACGTACCGCTTGTAAAAAAGCCAATCTGCCTGACCCATTAGCGCCAGTGAATGTTGATGGTCAAATTTTGTCACGTTTACTGTTTTTGGAAAAACCCACGGCATTATTTTATTGGCGCAAATCAACAAAAACTACGGCAATAGCGCAAGGGTTTGAATTGCTTAATGCTCACGCTAATAATGAAAAACTAGACGCGCTACTTATTCCAGCTAATGTCATTTGGGGACGTACTCCAACGAAAGAAAAAAACAATACTAATGTGGGTACGCTGTTAGCCGATCAAGAATCTCCCAACTGGTTACGCAAATTTTTCATTGTTTTATTTTTAGGTCGCCATACCTTGGTGCGCTTTAGTGCCGCTATTTCATTTCGCCACATGGCAGATAAGCACGGTAGTGATGAAGTCAGTGCGCGAAAATTAATGCGTATTGCACGTTTTCACTTTCATCGACAAATTATTGCGGCCACAGGGCCGAGACTGATGCATCGTCAACAAATGTTCGCTAACTTAATCGTCAATCCCGCGATAAAACGCGTGATCAGTGAAGAAGCAAAAAATAAAAACATCACTGAAGCACAAGCTAAAAAGCAGGCATTAGCCATAATGGATGAAATTGCCGGTGATTATCGCGATGTGACGGTACGTTTTGGCGAACGCATTCTGGGTTGGTTATGGAATCGCCTGTATAGCGGTATCGAAGTGAATAAAGCTGAGCGTTTACGCAACTTAGCGCAAGAAGGGCATGAAATTATCTACGTGCCGTGTCATCGCAGCCATATGGATTATTTGCTACTCACTTATGTAATTTTTCAACAAGGCTTAGTTACACCCCGCATCGCTGCTGGTATTAATTTAAATTTTTGGCCAGCAGGGCCTATTTTTAGAAAGGCCGGCGCCTTTTTTATTCGTCGTAGCTTTAAGGGTAATCGCCTTTATTCCACTATCTTTCGTGAATATTTAGGTTTACTTTTTGAACGTGGCTACCCAGTTAAATATTATTCTGAAGGTGGACGTAGCCGAACCGGTCGATTACTGTCACCAAAAACCGGTATGCTCGCCATGACCATTCAAAGTATGCTGCGCGGTATTGACCGTCCATTAACCTTAGTGCCGGTTTATCTTGGCTATGAACACGTGATGGAAGTGGGCACTTATCATAAAGAATTGAGTGGCAGCCAAAAGAAGGGTGAGTCGATATTTGGCGTGATTAAAGCGATACGAAATTTGCGCAACTATGGTAAAGGTTACGTTAACTTTGGTGAGCCGATTAATGTTAATCAGTTTCTAAATAACCAGGTACCTGACTGGAAACAAGCCATTGATCCTATTGACCCACAAAAACCTAAATGGCTAAACCCCAGTGTTAACTTGCTAGCACAGCAAGTTATGACCTCAATCAACCAATGCGCGGCGTTAAATGGTGTTGCTTTAGTATCACTGATTTTACATGCAACAGAAAATAAAGCCTTATCTAAAGCTGAGTTAATCAGTCAACTTGATTTTTTCATCGCCATGCAACGTTTTGCACCATACCATGTTGAATTAACCATACCAGATGACAGCGGTGCAGCATTGTTAGAGCACGTGATTTTGCTCAATAAAGTGACGGTAAACCAAGACAGTTTTGGTGAGATTATTTCTTTAACTGACAGTGCAATCTTGGAGCTGCGTTACTATCGAAACAATATTTTGCACACCTTTATATTGCCATCACTGGTTTGTCGTTTACTAGAGCGCAACGCAAAAATCAGTCAAGACAGTTTACTGAGCCAAGTTCAGCGCTTAATAGAATTATTAAAAACAGATTTATTTTTATGGCAATCAGCCGATGACGTTGCGCAACAAGTACAAGCGGTTTGTCAGTTTTTGGCACAAGAGGGCATTGCAAAACAAAGCAAAGCCGGTGTTTGGTCATTAAGCAGTGGCGATGAAAATCGGGCAACAATACGTTTAATAGCAGAATGTGTTAATGAAACTATGCAACGTGTTGCCATTATTACCTCACTACTGAGTCAATTAGCACCGATTAAAAAGCTTGAGTTAAATGAAAGAGTGGTGGCTATTGCTCAACGTTTATCCGTATTAAACAATATTAATGCGCCTGAATTTATTGATAAAAAAGCGCAGGCAACATTAATTACCGCGATGAAAAATCAAGGCTATATTGTGTTAGATGACGACGATAAATTAGTTGATAGCAGCACGCTAGGCTTATTAAAAAGCTCAGTGAGTAATTTAGTTGATATCGAGGTTCTACAAAGTATCGTTCGCTAGTACTATTTGCTAGTACTATTTGCTAGTACTATTTGCTAGTACTATTTGCCAGTACTAGCGGCTATATTGCTTTTTACGACCGTTTGTTGTGTTAACAGCAAGTAGCCCATAATGCGGGTGGATAATGTTTGAAAAGGGCTTAAACGTCTGACTCATAACGTGGCAAAGCCGCAAGCTGAGAGGTCTCATTAACCGAGCAAGCTGGAAGTGACGCTGCTGTTGCTGCTTTAGGCTCACGGCTAAAGGCGCTAATGCAATCGATGTTCTAGTTGATGGCATAACCCCAATAGGCGGTGTTTTGTCGCTTGTAATCGTTTTAATGGCCTGACTGTGAAGAAGCATCTGGTGTTTGCTTTTTTGGCTTTGTCATGGCCTGAACATAAGGCGACTATTTCACCCTCACATGGATTGCTAGCCTGCGTAGTTCTATTTAAAAAACCTTTCTTGATGATGTTTTACTCTAGTAGCCAAAGCTGACCATCTACCATTAGCTGATACTACTTTATATAAGCTGGCTATTAGCATTAAGCTGATTGAGTTCTAGCCCTTGCTTGCATGCAATCATTTATTGGATTTTTTGCACTGCTGCACTGGGCATGAAAAAGTTTATATTGAACTTCCTCGCTATTACCCTTGCCTTACTGAGATAAGGTTGGCTATTAATATCGAGCTTAGCGTTAATTTAGGCAAATCTAGCCAGGATAAATTTATCCTAGAGTTGATTTTTTGTGCCTAAGTGTCATATGTTTATTTTAAACCGCTAACTTTTTAGTGCTTATAACCGATCAAAACTAAGCTATATGTCGGGGTGATGAGTAAAAAACACTCAAAAATGTTAAAGTCGGTCTCATAGCCACAACTTGCAAAGACTAAAATGTAGCCAAAATATGATTTATCTGGCTGAGCGTTACTCTTATTACCCCTAAATTATATTAGTAGGCAATGCCTTAAAGTGAGACGATTGAGAATGAAAAAATCCCTTGTAAAAATATAATGGTTTTCTTTGCCGTAAAGCTAATTTTCAACTATATATGCAGTATAAAGAGTGTCTTATAAAAAAATCAATTAGCTAACGTGCCGTGATAAAACTAAATTTAAAGACTTGGAGGGTAAATATAAATAGTTTTTAATATCAATTTAGCACTATTTATATGCAAATAATTAGAATATAAATTCACATTAGAGTTGACTCAGAGCCATTTTACATATAATTTTCCCGGCCGCTTTAAATAATGATTTTCATTAATGACATATCGTCTCATAAAAACTCAGTAGAAGTTTCGCGATAGATGTTCAAGAAATTCAAAGTAATATTCTGAAGGACCAGTAGCGCACACTTTGAGCATTAAAAATAGATGACTTAATTAGCAAAGACAATTTAGCTAATAGCAATCGCTTGATGAAATAGGAATGAGCAATGAATGATATGAGTAAAAAACCCCAAGGCCTTTATCGTGCCGAGTTTGAACATGACAGTTGTGGCATTGGCTTTGTTGCCAACCTAAAGGGTAAAAAATCTCACGATATTATTGACAATGCACTCACCATGTTGAGTTGCATGGAACATCGTGGTGGTACAGGTTTTGACGTGAAAAGCGGTGACGGTGCCGGTATTCTTATTCAAATACCTCATGATTTTTTAAGCGCAGAAGTTGCAAGCTTAGGTTTTACCTTACCCGATGCTGGAGATTACGGCGTCGGCATGATTTTCTTTCCGCGCTCAAAAGCGCAAAGTGACGCGTGTAAAAGCATATTAAACCAAAATATTACTGACTTGGGCTTAACCTTGATAGGTTATCGTGATGTCCCAGGTGACAACTCTATGTTAGGCGCTGCGGCACTTGACAGCGAGCCGAACATAGAACAAGTGTTTATTGCCAAGCCAGAAAAACTAACAGCACAAGAATTTGAGCGTAAGTTGTTTGTTTTGCGCAAATACACCTCGCATAAAATTAATGCCACTATTGCCGAAGAACGTGACGAATTTTATGTTACGTCAATGTCGTCAACTAAAATTGTTTACAAAGGCCAGTTTACCACGCAGCAAGTTCGCCAATATTATCTTGATCTGCAAGACGAGCGAACTATCTCTGGTATGGCGATGTTCCATTCACGTTTCTCAACCAACACTTTTCCTGCTTGGCGTCGTGCGCAACCGTTTCGTTATATCGCCCATAATGGTGAAATTAATACCGTCCGCGGTAACATTAACTGGATGAATGCCCGTGAAGCATTGTTTAGTTCAGTTAATTTTAGCCCTGCTGAATTAAACATGTTGAATCCAGTTTGTAATAACGATAACTCTGATTCTGCCAACCTTGATATGGCCATTGAGTTATTGGTGTTAAGTGGACGTTCGCTAGCGCAAGTCATGATGATGATGGTGCCAGAAGCATGGCAAACTCAAACAGATATGGATGCGACCAAACGCGCATTTTATGAGTATTATGCTTGTATTATGGAGCCGTGGGATGGCCCAGCCTCGTTATCGTTTACCGATGGCAATGTTATTGGCGCCACGCTAGATCGTAACGGTTTACGTCCTTCGCGTTACTTGTTAACTGACGATGGCACCTTAATCATGGGCTCTGAAACGGGTACCTTGTGTGTTGATCAATCCACCGTGGTTGAAAAAGGTCGTTTGCAACCGGGTAAAATATTCATTGCTGACTTAAAGCAAGGTCGCATTATCAGTGATGACGAAGTAAAGCAAGAAGTTAGCTCGGCACAGCCTTATGGTCAGTGGATAGCAGAAAATAAAATTGAGTTAGACCAACTCCCTGTATCACCGGCTTCTATTGCACAGCCGCCATTAGCAGAATTGCGCAAAATACAAAAAGCCTTTGGTTATACCAGTGAAGATCTTAACTTAATACTGGCCGGCATGGTGGGCACATCGAAAGAGCCATTAGGCGCGATGGGCACAGATACACCATTAGCCGTATTGTCACATCGTCCACAGCAATTATCACATTATTTTAAGCAGTTGTTTGCTCAGGTAACTAACCCACCTATAGATCCGATTCGTGAAGAGTTAGTAATGTCATTGCGTGGTTATATTGGTAAGTCACTTAACTTACTAGAAGAAACCGCAGCGCATTGTCATAAAGTTGAAATTGAGCAACCGGTACTGACCAACGAGCAATTACGAAAGTTACAGCATATTGATAATGATCATCTGCAATCAAAAACTATTAGTATTACTTTTAAAGCGAGTGGTAAAGCTGGTGCGCTTAAAAATGCACTGGATCGGGTTTGTTTATACGCCAAAAATGCAGTTGAAGATGGCTATGCCATCTTAATATTAAGTGACCGTGAAGTTGACAGTGATCATGTCGCTATTCCATCGGTATTAGCAACCGCAGCTGTGCATCATTATTTAATTCGTGAAAATTTACGCTCTCACGCTGATATTATTCTTGAATCTGCTGATATTCGCGAAACGCACCATTTTGCCACCGTTATTGGTTATGGCGCAGCAGCGGTAAACCCCTACTTAGCACTAGAAAGTATGTATGGTTTACGTGATGAAGGCGTACTTGATAGTCAACTATCAAACGAACAAATCACCGACAAATATACTAAAGCCGTTGGTAGTGGTTTATTGAAAACCTTCTCTAAGATGGGTATTTCAACATTACAGTCGTATTTAGGCGCGCAAGTTTTTGAAGCCTTGGGTATTAATGCTGAAGTTGTTGATAAGTACTTTACGGGTACTGTCAGTCGAATCGAAGGCTTAAGCCTAGATCAAATCGCTCAAGAAGCGCTATTACGTCATCGTGAAGGTTTCCCTGAAGCGAGTCGTATTGCCATTGAAAACTTATTGCCAACCGGTGGTGAATACTCGTGGCGTCATGATGGCGAACGTCATCTATTTAGCCCAACGGTTATTCGTTTACTGCAGCATTCAACCGCTAGTAACGATACTAATCAATTTAAGCAATACACCAAAACAGTTGATGATCAGAGTAAAGAAGCTTTTACCTTACGTGGTTTACTTGAATTTAGTAGTGATCGCGCTTCAATACCCTTAAGTGAAGTTGAACCGATTGGCAACATTTTCAAACGTTTTGCCTCTGGCGCTATGTCATTTGGTTCAATCTCGTGGGAAGCACATACTACGCTAGCTATTGCAATGAACCGTATTGGTGGTAAGAGCAACAGCGGTGAAGGTGGTGAAGACCCCATTCGTTTTACGCCGTTAGAAAATGGCGACTCGATGAATTCGCGCATCAAGCAAGTTGCTTCGGGTCGTTTTGGCGTGACCAGTCATTATTTGGCTAATGCTGACGAGTTACAAATTAAAATGGCGCAGGGCGCTAAACCGGGTGAGGGTGGTCAGTTACCGGGTGATAAAGTGGATGCTTGGATTGGTAAAACACGTGGTTCAACACCTGGTGTTGGCTTGATTTCGCCGCCACCACATCACGATATTTATTCTATTGAAGATTTATCTCAGCTTATATTCGATCTTAAAAATGCTAACCGCGATGCCCGTGTTAACGTTAAATTAGTTTCTGAAGCCGGTGTAGGTACGGTCGCATCAGGTGTGGCGAAAGCTTATGCTGATGTGGTACTGATTGCCGGTCACGATGGCGGCACCGGTGCTTCACCACTGAGTTCAATCAAACATACCGGCTTACCGTGGGAACTTGGTTTGGCTGAAACTCATCAAACCTTGGTACGTAATAAACTGCGTAGCCGAATTACCGTACAAACAGATGGTCAGCTTAAAACACCGCGCGATTTAGCAATTGCTACCTTACTTGGTGCAGAAGAGTACGGCATGGCAACTACTGCGTTAGTGGTTGAAGGTTGTATCATGATGCGCAAGTGTCATTTAAATACTTGTCCTGTTGGCATAGCAACACAAGATCCAGGCCTGCGAGAGCGCTTTACCGGTCGTGCTGACATTTTAGTGAACTTCTTTACCATGATGGCGGAAGGTTTACGTGAAATCATGGCTGAGTTAGGTTTTAGAAGTATTGAGGAAATGGTTGGTCAGACTCAGTGTCTTAAGCAACTTGAAAATGTTGACCATTGGAAATACAAAGGTGTTGATTTAACGCCGTTATTGCACAAAGTAGAGTGCGATGAGAACGAAACACTTTATCAATCAATTAATCAGAAACATCTAATTGACGATATTATTGATCGCAAGATGATAAAAGATGCGCAAGCGGCACTTGATTCATCGCAAAGCGTTTCTCTTGAATATGATGTTATCAACACCGATAGAACCATTGGTGCGATGATTTCTAATGAAATCTCTAAAAAATATCATGCTGAAGGTTTACCAGAAAACACCATTAAGGTGAAGTTCAACGGTTCAGCGGGTCAAAGTTTTGGTTGTTTCTCAGCTAAAGGCCTGCATTTTGAACTGGAAGGCGATGCCAATGATTACTTTGGTAAAGGACTTTCTGGTGCAAACCTGGTGGTATACCCAAGCAAACAAGCCAAATTTTCAGCCAGTGAAAACATCCTAATTGGTAACGTGGCCTTTTTTGGTGCAACCTCAGGTACTGCTTTTATTCGCGGTATTGCGGGCGAACGTTTCTGTGTGCGTAACTCGGGTGCTACCGCGGTTGTTGAAGGCGTTGGTGATCACGGTTGTGAATACATGACGGGCGGTAAAGCCGTTATCCTAGGCACAACGGGTCGTAACTTTGCGGCGGGTATGTCGGGTGGTATCGCTTATGTACTTGATAAGAACAATGACTTTGCCCCTAAATGCAACATGGAAATGGTGGCATTAGAAACGGTTGATACTGAGGCTGAAAGTCTCGAATTAAAAGCCTTAATTACTCAGCATTTTGACGCTACTGGCTCAGATGTTGCCAGTGAATTATTAAGCGATTGGAACAACAACGTTAAGCGTTTTGTGAAAGTTATGCCAGTTGATTACAAGCGTATGCAAGGCTACATGAATGACGTACGTGAAAGCGGTAAGTTCGAGTCAGAATATGACGTAGCCGTTCAAGCATTCGATATCCATTTAAACAACATAGCTAGCGCAAAAGCTTAAGCTGCCAAGGAGAATATATTATGGGAAATCCAACAGGATTTATCAACGTAGGTCGTGCCTTGCCAACTGAACGCGATCCAAGCGAGCGTTTAATTGATTGGCTTGAAGTCTATGAAGAAATACCACTGGCTGATGTTGAGCAGCAAGCTTCTCGTTGTATGGACTGTGGTGTGCCATTTTGTCAGTCAGCGAAATCAGAGTTTGCTCCGGTCGTAGCGGGTTGTCCGGTTAACAACATTATTCCTGAATGGAATGACTTAATTTACCGAGGACGTTGGAAAGACGCCATCGATTTATTGCATAAAACTAATAACTTCCCCGAGTTTACTGGCCGAGTATGTCCAGCACCTTGTGAGGGTGCTTGTGTACTAGGTATCAATGCTGACCCAGTAGCGATTAAGCTGCATGAAAAAGAAATTATTGATCATGCCTTTAAAGAAGGTTGGGTCGTTGCACAGCCGCCATCAGCGCGTACCGGTAAAAATGTTGCTGTTATTGGCTCAGGCCCTGCTGGGCTTGCTGCAGCGGCACAGCTGAATAAAGCGGGTCATATGGTTACTGTCTATGAGCGCGCTGATCGTATTGGTGGTTTGCTGATGTACGGCATCCCCAATATGAAGTTGCAAAAAGAGCTCGTGCAACGTCGTGTTGATATTTTAGCCGAAGAAGGCATAGTGTTTGTCACTAATACCGAAGTGGGTAAAGACATTAGTGCAGCACAACTTGAAAGCGATTTTGACTCGGTTGTGCTATGTGTTGGCGCAACCGTACCGCGCGATTTGCCGGTTGAAGGTCGTGAACTTAAGGGTGTTCATTTTGCCATGGACTTCTTGAAAGCTAATACTAAAAGCTTACTCGACAGTGAACATAAAGATGGTCAGTACATTAATGCTCAAGGCAAAAATGTGGTGGTTATTGGTGGCGGTGATACCGGTACTGATTGTATTGGTACCTCATTACGTCATCAATGCCAAAACGCTATTCAACTAGAAATTATGCCATGTCCTCCAGGGCAACGTAGTGCAGAAAATCCTTGGCCAGAATGGCCAAAACGTTTGTTGGTTGATTATGGTCAAAAAGAAGCAATTGCCGTTCAAGGTCAAGACCCTCGTCAATATTTAGTGATGACTAAAAAAATTGAAAGTGACGACCAAGGTAATGTTAAAGCGGTACATACGGTTCATATAACTTGGCAGCGCAATGACAAGGGCCAAATGTTCCCACAAGAAGTTGCGGGCAGTGAAAAAGTTATTCCGGCTGACATCGTACTCATCGCCATGGGCTTCATGGGCCCTGAAGGTGGCTTGATTGAGCAGTTCGGCCTTGAGCAAGACAATCGCTCTAACATAGCGGCAGAATACGATAAATTTGCTACTAGCAAGCCAGGCGTGTTCGCTGCCGGTGATGGTCGCCGTGGTCAAAGTTTAATTGTTTGGGCTATTGATGAAGGTCGTCGTTGCGCTCGTGAAGTAGACACTTACTTAATGGGCAGTAGCTACTTACCTTAAGGTAACACTGACAAACGCTTTGAGTGTAAAGCGATTAATGATTAAAAAAGTCCTAGCGTTTTGATAACGCTAGGACTTTTTTATGTACAGGAGCGGCGCATAACAGGATGTAGGGTATAGCGAGCACAGGCAAAGCTACTTAACAATCTTATAAATACTCCACCATTACACCAATAAAGACAATTAAACCGACATAATGATTATTTAAAAAGGCTTGAAAGCAACGGTCACGGTCACGCTCAGCAATTAAAATTTGTTGATAGCAGAAAAAGCCTGCAGAAATCACTAACGACAACTGAAAAGGCCAACCAAAGGCTAAAATATCACCAACGGTAAATAATAAGCCTAAGGTCATTAATTGTAAAAATAAGATAATACGTTTATCACGATCAGCAAAGACGATCGCTGTTGATTTTACGCCAATTCTTAAATCATCATCACGATCGACCATGGCGTACATGGTGTCGTATGCGGTAGTCCATAAAACGTTGGCGGTAAATAAAAGCCAAGCGGTAACCGGTATTTGACCTTGCTCTTGGGCAAAAGCCATAATCATGCCCCAACTAAACGCGGCGCCTAATACTAGCTGTGGAAAATGAGTTATACGTTTCATAAACGGATAACTGGCCGCTAATATAACTGCCACAACAGAGAGCATAATGGTGTAATTACTTAAGGTTAGCACCAAGGCAAAAGCCAGTAAAATGAAGGTGGCAAACAACTGCAAGGCTTCATTACTCGACAAAGCGCCAGTGACTAACGGCCGATTTTGCGTACGTTTAACGGCACCATCAATTTTTTGGTCGGCATAATCATTAATAATACAACCAGCGCTGCGCATTAAAAAAACACCTAGGCTAAACACCACTATCATATGTAATGACGGCCAACCATCAGAGGCAATCCATAAGGCCCAGTAAGTTGGCCAAAGCAACAAGTAAGTGCCAATGGGCTTATCCATACGGGTAATTTGTGTGATAGCACTTAGTTTTTTCTTCAAATTACTCAAAGTAATACTCTTTTATTTTTGATAGGCAATGGCATTAGGTAAAAATATTTCTGCCACCATTAAGGGTTTATCATCAAGTACAAAAACCGAACGACGACCCCAAAGGGCTTGTGGGGTGTTTTTTAAGGCTAAATAATTGGCGAGATTCGCGACACTAGAGTCTTGGTCAAACACCGCCACTTGAATTTTTTTGCGCCGTAAATCGGGATGATTAAACAATACCTGCCCTAAAGACTGCGTACCCAAATGCGCTAACTCTTGATGAGCGCCGGTTAAAGAGCTTAAAGGCAATAAACTTCGGGCGAATACTTGGGGAATATCGTCACAATACAATAATACTTCGCGAACCAATACTGGCTCGCCCGCGCTAATATCATCATTGGCTTCAACCGCATCACAGGCTTGTATGCATTGGCCTAGCACTTCGACACGAAATTGTTGACCATGGGATTTCAGTCGTGCGGTTAATGAACTAGGATCGAGTAACCAATCGCGCAAGCTATTAGGCAGGGTAAAGTTTTCTGGTGGTTGCCAGTTTGCGACCATTTGCACAGGAAATAATGAATGCTCTGTTGTCATACTTGAAAACTATTTAACGAAAAACGACGTATGATAGCGTTTAGCAGGGTAAAAATACAGTGCACTCCCTGTATTGAATAACGCTTACTTACCCTACTTACTGACGCCCGTAGATATTAGCGATTTTAGGTCAGTATTATTTATTAGGTATTTATTAGGCATCAGTTAGGTATCAGTTTGATATTAGCTAGATATCATTCAGATAAGCGTCAGATAAAAAAATCGCTAAATAACTCAACGTATGATCAAAATTCAGGTTATCATTTAATCGCAATCAACCTATTTACTGTTTGACTATAAACAGTAAATTTATTAACCAATTTGAGTTTTAGTGTATGAAAACATCCATTGTTTTAATCTTAGTACTGCTCAGTTCGTCTTTTGCTAAAGCGGCTGATTATGCTTACTTTGGCTTCGAACCTTCGATAGTAACTAATTACGTGGCCGTTAAGAAAAAAATGGGCTATGTTCGCCTAACGGTGGAGTTGATGATTGAAGACTCGGTAAATTATACGATTGTTGAACATCATGCACCCTTGCTGCGTGATGCCATTATTAATATTATTGGTCAACAACCCGAGTCACAAATAAAATCAATCAATGGCCGCCATGAAATACAGCTTTTGTGTGAAGAGAAAGTTAAACAATTATTAGCAGAAGAAACAGGTAAGCCATTAATTAAAAAGTTGTTATTCACTCAATGGCTAGATAACTAAAGGCTACTAAATCAACTACCCATCATGAATGCTCAGAGTGTTTGATGAAAGCACATGCACACCTATGTCACTCACTTTGTCAGCTATGGATTAAAACAAGCGACTACTTCGATATTTATTGAATCACTACTCACACGAGTGATTAAATAAATACCTTACCTTTCGCGATTTTTCCTATATAAAGCCAATTAACTAATGAATGCAGCAGGTATTACTTATATCAGCTAGTGTGTTTTTTATCTTGTAAAACGTGAAGATAAGCCAGTAGACAACCACTGAGCAAACCTAATAAATGTGCGGTGTTCGCGACATTAATCGGCATTAAGCTGGTATAACCTAATAATAACCAAAACAGCATAAAGCCAATAATGGCTTTAGGCAGCGATAGCCCTTTTTCTGGCTGCAACCAGCCCAGCCACCATACATAGCCAACCAATGCATATACTACGCCCGATAAACCACCAAAGTTGGGACCATCAACAAAAAATTGCCCAACATTAGACACCAGTGCCGAAATAATCAGTAACTTGACTAAGCTAGCTTTTCCCATCACTTGCTCAACCGAGCCACCCAATTGCCACCACCACATAGTATTAAAAATAAGATGCAACCATGAGAAGTGAAAAAAAGCGGGCCCAATTAACCGATGAGGTGCTTGTAATACCGCATCAAAGCTTAGTTGTGGGTAGAATTGTAAATAATGAAATATTGTATTGCCCCAGCCAAAATTACTGGCAAGAAAAACCAACCAACATAAGCTGAAAACCACTGAGGTTACTATACCCGCATGAGCAAAAAACTGAGTTTTAAAACTGCTCAATAAGGCTGGAGAATTTGAGTTAACCTTTGTCACATGACTATTTTGCCAGGCGGCTTGCTGATATTTAGCTTGGTAAGGCTCAGCGATAAATTGCTCAAACTCTTGTTGAGCAAAATCATATTTATCAGCTTGGCAATAGATAACAAAACCTGCCTCTTCATTTTGCACCTGCGCCTGAACATCAACTGTGTTCAGGTAGTTGCAAAACAGTAAGGCAATATTGTGTTGTGTTACTTTTACTAGTGGCCGAAGTTCTTGTTGCAACATTAGCGAGCAACAGCATCCGGATGTTGTAACTGCCAATCAGTAAAACCGCCATCCAAAGAATAAACCTCGGTAAAGTCTTGGCTGATCAAAAACTGCGCCGCTTGTTGACTTGAAATACCGTGATAACAACACACCACGACGGGGGCGTCAAAATCAGCAGTACGCAAAAATTCAGCTAAACTGTCATTACTTAAATGTATCGCGTTAGGGATATGGCCCGATTGAAACGAAGCTGGATCACGTATATCGACCACCACATGTGTATCACTTGCTAACGTTTGATGCAGTTCACTGATTTGCATATGTTTAAAAACTTCTTCGCTACTTGCCATTATTTTTCCCAGTTTAAAATTACTTTACCTGATTGCCCTGAACGCATGATATCAAAACCTTGCTGAAAATCATCAATATTAAAGTGATGAGTGATCATTGGTGATAAATCTAGGCCTGATTGAATTAAACTGGCCATTTTATACCAAGTTTCAAACATCTCACGACCATAAATGCCTTTGATGGTTAAGCCTTTAAAAATAACCTGACTCCAGTCAATCGCCATATCCTGTCCAGGAATACCTAACATAGCAATTTTACCACCATTATTCATGTTGTCTAACATATCGATGAACGCCATCGGTACCCCTGACATTTCCATACCCACGTCAAAGCCTTCAGTCATGCCTAAATCGTTCATCACATCAGTCAATTTTTCTTTAGTGACATTAACCGCACGAGAAGCACCCATTTTACGCGCTAAGTCTAAACGGTATTCATTCACGTCTGTGATCACTACATGACGCGCACCGACATGTTTTGCCACCGCTGCTGCCATAATACCAATAGGGCCAGCACCTGTGATTAAAACATCTTCGCCCACTAAATCAAACGACAGTGCGGTATGAACCGCATTACCAAAGGGGTCAAAAATAGCCGCTAAGTCATCTGAAATTTCATCAGGTAATTTAAAGGCGTTAAAGGCGGGCAGCACTAAATATTCAGCAAAAGAACCTGAACGATTGACGCCGACACCCACAGTATTGCGACATAAGTGTGTGCGACCTGCGCGGCAGTTGCGACAATGACCACAAGTGATATGGCCTTCACCAGAAACGCGGTCACCTACGGCAAAGCCACGTACTTCTTGACCCATGCCAACCACTTCACCGGCATATTCATGGCCAACCACCATAGGGACAGGAATCGTTTTTTGTGCCCATTCATCCCAGTTATAAATATGAATGTCGGTACCGCAAATCGCAGTTTTTTTAATTTTGATCAGCAGATCGTTATGACCCACTTCTGGCATAGGTGACTCTGTCATCCAAATACCAGGTTCAGCTTTTAATTTCGCTAATGACTTCATGTTTAACCCTCAATCACTTGCATTTCTTTACCAATGCGCACAAAGGCTTCAATGGCTTTATCTAATTCAGCTTTGGTATGAGCCGCAGAAATTTGTGTACGAATACGCGCTTGGCCTTTAGGGACGACAGGGAACGAGAAGCCAATGACATAAATGCCTTCAGCTAATAATCGATCAGCCATAGCGCTAGCTACTTTGGCATCACCTAGCATAACCGGAATAATAGCGTGATCAGCACCGGCACAGGTAAAACCGGCTGCTTCCATTTGGCTTCTAAAATAGGCGGCGTTGTCTTTTAATGTTTTGCGTAATTCGCCACCTTCGGCTAATAAATCAATGACAGTAATTGAGGCATTAACAATCGCAGGAGCTAATGAGTTAGAAAATAAGTAGGGGCGTGAACGTTGACGTAACCATTCAACCACTTCTTTTTTCGCCGCAGTATAGCCACCTGATGCGCCACCCATGGCTTTACCTAAAGTACCGGTAATAATATCAACACGACCCATAACATCGCAGTATTCATGGCTGCCACGGCCTTGTTCACCAACAAAACCTACTGCATGCGAGTCATCAACCATGACCATGGCGTTGTATTTGTCAGCTAAATCACAAACCGCTTTAAGATTGGCAATAACGCCGTCCATCGAAAACACCCCGTCGGTAGCAATTAACTTAAAACGGGCGCCGGCGGCATCAGCCTCAATTAAACGCGCTTCAAGTTCAGCGGCGTCATTATTGGCATAACGAAAGCGTTTTGCTTTACATAAACGTACACCGTCAATGATCGAGGCATGGTTAAGTGAATCACTAATAATCGCGTCTTCAGGCCCTAACAAGGTTTCAAACAAACCGGCGTTAGCGTCAAAACATGAAGAATACAAAATAGTATCTTCCATACCTAAAAAGGTACTTAATTTTTGCTCTAAGGTTTTATGAATGTCTTGTGTGCCACAAATAAAACGCACTGAAGCCATACCAAAACCGTGTTCATCTAAACCTTGTTTAGCGGCGGCAATTAATGCGGGGTGATTTGCTAAGCCTAAATAGTTGTTAGCACAAAAGTTCACGACAGCTTCGCCGGTGTTAACCGCCATTTGTGGTTGTTGCGCCGTCGTTATTACTCGTTCAGCTTTATATAAACCGTCTTCTTTCACTTGGTTTATTTGCGTGGTTAAATGGGCATAAAAATTGTTGGTGCTAGCAGAATCGGTCACATTAATTCCTTAAAAAATAAAAGTCTTTCAATGACGTTATTATCCGCCCAGACCATAATATAAAAAAGTGACATTACTTAATAATTTGTCTTTTTTTATAGTCAAATTGACATATAACTATGTCAAAGTGTAATATTATGGCTGTTTTTTTGCTTTTTGCCATTTTAGGAATGCCCATTGTTAACTGAAAAAGATGAAGAACTACTGTCAATATTACGGCTCAACGCCCGAGCCAGTGTGTCTGACATAGCCAGAGCAACCGGTGTTTCAAGAACAGCGATACAAAACCGACTGAATAAGCTTGAAAATAATCATGTTATCGAAGCCTATAGCGTCGTTTTAGGCCGTGAATATACCAGCCAATTAATTACCTCTAATGTGTCATTAAAAGTAAACCCAAATTTGCGAAAAACTATCTGCTTAGCCTTGCGAAAAGTTCACCAAATCAGTCATATATATTCCATTAGTGGTGAATACGATTTATTAGTGTCAATACAAGCGAGTACCTTAGAGAAGCTCAATGAAGTACTCAACATGGTTTGTTCACTTGAAGGCGTAGCCAGAACTAATTCATCCATTATTCTTGATACTATTTTTAAACGTTAATATCTGCTTATACATGAGATTAATATCAGCCCATACCTGAGATTAAAGTGAAAGTTCAGCAGTCGCTAGGTATACTGTTCAACATTGATTTTTAGATTTTTGAGCTAGTTAAGTGCGTTTTACTCTCGCTTTAGTTTTATACCGATTATTATTTCTTATCTTAACACCACTACTTTTGTTGGTATTATTGTTGCGCTCGCTAAGTCATCAAGCTTATCGACAACGCTTACCTGAACGTTTGGGTATGCTGGCAAAAAAATTTCAGCCCAACGGCATTATTGTTCATGCTGCCAGTGTGGGTGAGGTTATCGCCTTACAACCTTTTATCTCCCAACTGCTGAGCAACTACCCTCAAGTGCCCATCACAGTCACTACTTTTACCCCCACAGGCTCAGCACAAGTGCAAAAATTATTTGCTGATAAAGTGCAACATTGTTATTTACCGCTAGACAATATTTTTTCTACCGCTTTATTTTTAAAACGCTTAAAGCCGAAAGCGATGATTTTTATGGAAACTGAATTATGGCCAAATTTAATCACTCAGTGCGCAAATCATGATATCAAACTGATGTTAGTCAACGGCCGATTATCCGACAAATCCATGCGCAGCTATAAAAAAATTGCTTGGTTGATCACCCCAACTATTCGCTGTTTTGACAAAATATTAACTCAAAGCCAAGTCAATCAAGATAACTATTTGGCGATGGGGGCAAACAGGGCAAGGTGCGCGTTATCAGGTAACTTAAAATTTGATATTTCGTTAAATCATGATGTAGCGACTAAACAACAAGCGTTAAGCACTTTATTGGTAGACCAGCGCAAAATTTGGTTAATAGCCAGCACACATCCTGGTGACGAAATACTGGCGTTAAAGGCCTTTGAGCAAGTAAAGCAGCAAGACTGTAACGCCTTACTGATTATTGTGCCGCGACACCCTGAGCGCTTTGA
Organism: Colwellia sp. MB02u-9; assembly: GCF_014077085.1. Taxonomy (NCBI): domain Bacteria; kingdom Pseudomonadati; phylum Pseudomonadota; class Gammaproteobacteria; order Alteromonadales; family Colwelliaceae; genus Colwellia; species Colwellia sp. MB02u-9. Next base: position 9,439 of record NZ_JACGVF010000092.1, on the reverse strand, counting down.
ACAAGTCGTTAAACTCGCAGCAGACGCCGGTAATCAAGTGCTCAGACGCAGCGAAAAACAGCCGGTAACACTCAATACTCATGTATGGGTTATTGATACCTTAGGTGAACTACTCGCCGCATGCCCACTAGCTAACGTAGTGACCATGGGGGGCAGCTTTAGTGATATAGGTGGTCATAACCCATTAGAGCCGGCATTATTTCAAAAGCCAGTCATTGTTGGCCCAAATATGAGTAACTTTAAAGAGATTTTAGCGCAACTAATTTCAGCACAGGGCATAGTGCAACTTAATGAAAATAAAGCGATGGCGCAAGCGTTAGCGCAAGAAGTTGTGCGCTTGCTGGTTGACGAAACGAGCGCACACACACTGGGCCGAAATAGCTATAAAGTCGTGCAGGCAAATCAAGGCGCAACGGCGCAGTCTTTAATTGCACTGCAAACCTTATTAACATCATAAATGCTTGGGTTAATCTTAGTCTCAGTAGCTTCTGCGTTAAGGTTAAGGTTAAGGCTAAGGCTAAGGCTAAGATTAAGGTTAAGAGCGTGGCTTAATATAAAGTCTAACCCCTAAAACAGTGAGCGAAATCAACAAGAGTAGGCCGAATATACCTAACACTTGATTGATGCCCTTGAACGGTGTCCACTGCAAATAATGTACTTGGTACAGTAAGTTAATTAATTCGGTGTCTTGCCCCGTTTGGCTTAATGTCAGGCTATGCCAATCAAGCGTTACCTTCACGCCTGTGCTGGTTTGTGCTGATAAACCATCAACATGTACAATGTCGCCATAACGCGCTTTATTGTCGCTAAATGCATCATTTAACAGGGCTTTAAATTGTAAGTTTGTTGGCGCTGGTTTATCGAGTAGTGATACTGGGTCTAAATGCTCAACTTTATGGCTAGATTTCACCAACAGATGAGCCCCTAAAATAGTGTTAACTAACCTTACTTCCTGCCAGCTTTGCTTTGGAGTAACGTTCAACCCTTGACTCAAAGGGTGATGTTTTACTGATAATTGTTCATAAGCGCCCTGATAGCCGGGTTTAATAAAAAATACTAATCCGGTCAGTGTCCAACCCAACATAGGTAACACTAAAGTCAGGCCAATGATCTTGTGTAGTTTTCTACTTTTCATCTCTATATTCTTGTTTTTATTGGTGCTTGGTTATTAGTTTTTGGTTACTAGTTATAGGTTTAGCAGGGTGACTACAGGCTAGCCGGACTGATTAATCATTATGCTTTAGTCCGCGCTTGTGCTACTTCTTGTAATAACACAGGTATTGAAAAATCTGCTTGTTTATCTAAAGCTAACGGAATTAACCACTGTAAATTTGGAATAATATTGCTTGGCAATTCAGTGAGTTTAATAATATGTACTGGCTCTTGCTCAATGGTTTTAGCACTAAAAGCCAGATCAGAATGTGCAAAATAAACATCGACATCATAGCAATGGGGCCGGTATATTTTTGCATAACAGGTCCAATCGGCTTTGTGGGTTTGAACGCCAGTTTCCTCAATAAATTCTCTGACCATGGCATCAACTGATAACTCATTAGCTTCAATTTTTCCGCCAACACCATTAAATAAACCACACTGCCATGGCGGATTTGTTTTCTGGATTAACACCAGATGACTCGCGTCTTGAGAGAACAAAAAGCCGGTAACATATTTTTTCATAGCTAGACCTAAATGCTGGCTTAGAGCAACTCTGGATAGTTATCATGAATAAGGCGATCAATGGTTTTCTTTACTTGAGTAATGCTGATTTGCATCATTAAATCTTTACCTTTAGCACGGGTACCCCAAGGTATTTCTTCAACGCTTTGTTTATATTGTAACTTTATTGCTGCAGCATAAGCACTGACAACATACTGTGGATACAAGTAAGGACCTGTGCGTTTGGGATTACTGTGAGCATATAAACCTACCACCGGTGTTTCAACCGTCACCGCCATATGAGCCGGGCCAGTATCGGGTGCCACCACAAGGTGAGCAATTTTTAATACCGCTAACAACTGTTTTAGGCTAGTTTCACCAACTAAATTCTGTATTTCATTTTCACCCTGGCTAAAGTTACTGCGACTAATGATTGCCTCGGCAAGTAATTTTTCCATTGTTGTTGGGCCGCCACATATCACCACTTTAAAACCACAAAGGCTTAAGTGCTCGGCTATTTGCGAGTAGCCTTCAGTATGCCAATTACGTTCGGCTTTACTGGCGGCAGGGCAAATCACGGCAATGGGTTTGCCGGCAGTATTCGCGGCACTGAGCTTTTCACTGGCCCATAACTGAATGTCATCTGTTAACGGCATTTGCCATAAGGGGGCAGTAACTTCCAAACCTAGGGCTTTGGCAAAGCCCATAAAACCGTCTAGCACATGAGGCTGATTTTGCGGCGCTATTTTTTTATTGGTGAATAGCCATTGGCCTTCTTTTGCGCGTTGGCGATCAAAGCCAATTTTGACCTTGGCTGAAATACATAGGCTGGCAATACTAGCGCGCAGTGCAACTTGCATATGCAGCAAAACATCAAATTTATGGCCTTTAAGGGTTTGCCTTAAGTCGCGATAGCCTTTTAGGCCGGCACGTTTATCAAAAATAATAAACTCAACGCCAACCATATCCTGTAATAAGCTCGCTTCAATTTTGCCTATGACCCAAGTGATTTGGGTTTCTGGCCATTGTCGCTGAATATTTTGTACCATAGCCACCGCATGACATACGTCACCAATGGCAGATAATCGCAATAAACATAAATTTTTCGGAGCAGATAATTGACCCAGCATAAAGGATTCACCACAATAGGAGCAGAAATATAATATAGGCCTATTATCTTGAACCAGCCCGCAATTGTAAAACCTTGTCTTGAAAAATTTTTTCAGCAAGGCCATGTTTATTGTCGATACGACAGTGATGAAGTTAGCACTTTTATACCTGAAATGCTTAATAGTGATTATTGGCAAGCAAAAAATAGTGTCGTGGGCAGTGCTCAAGGTCGTGGCACTACTTGGTTTATTGCCACTGAAAACACTATGGGTACGCTGCAAAACTGGGTGTTGCGTCATTACTATCGTGGCGGTTTAATTGGCAAAGTCATTAAGGATCAATATTTATATACCGGCATGGCAAATACGCGTGCGGCTCGCGAGTTTGCCTTGCTCAAATCCATGCGGGCATTAGGCTTACCTGCGCCAAAACCTATTGCTTTTCGGGTGATTAAAAATGGCTTGTTTTATCGCGCTGATTTATTGTCATCACGGATTGAAAATGCCAGTGATTTGGTCGGCTTGCTCAGTAAGCATGCAATCAATGACTTGCTTTGGCAACAAATAGGCAAGGTAATAAAGGCTTTTCATCAGCAAGGTATTTATCATCATGACTTAAATGCTCATAACATTTTAGTTGATGACAAAGATCAGGTTTGGTTAATCGATTTTGACCAAGGTGAACAGCGCAAGCAGCAGACTAAATGGCCAGCAGAAAATATGGCTAGACTACTGAGATCGTTTCGCAAAGAAAATAACAAGATAACGAATTTCCAATGGTGCGAAAAAAATTGGCAAGCGTTATTAAATGGCTACCAGTCTTAAAAGTTAAGCTATGGCGATAGCCGGGGTGTGCTGGTAGTTTGAGTTATTACTAACTGAAAGTACTTTGAGTAAGTACTTTCAATGTCATTCAGAGCTTATGCATTACTGATACAGTAGTTAAGCGACCTTTAAGCTATCTTGGCAACGTTGACGGTACATAGCACGAGCTTCTAAAAATTCATCCTTAGCTTCTTCGCTAATGTAAGGCTGAATTATGACTAATATTTTCAATACCCCTTGATAGAATACCGCGTCGTTCATTTCATTATCATTATTTTGTGTTTGATAAAAACTGAGCCAAAAAGTGTTCACTAAACGTAAAATACTGACAATGTCAGGCAGGTCTTCATCTAAAAAATCCATCATGTTTGCGTTACGCAGCGACAGTAACAATTCACTTACGCGTTGTGCAATAAAGCCTTGTACTTCAACATATTTATCGTGCAATAAAGGATTTTTTGCTAGTAGTACCGGTAAATTACTATAAAAGAAACGAAACTTCATCATCGCCAGAAACACCACATCCATATACAAAATAATGGCATCAAGTGGTTTTACATCAGGGTTCACTTCCGGCATGGTTTCTATTAAAAGGTTGCGCGCATACTCTTCATAGATCGAAAGTATAATGTCTTCTTTATTGCGAAAGTGGTAATACAGATTACCAGGGCTAATACCAAGATCAGCGGCAATGTGATTGGTGGTAACATTACGTTCACCTTGTTCATTAAATAAGACAATGCTGGCTTGAATTATTTTATCCCGAGTTTTCATGGACACTACTTCTTGTATTGGTTGTCAGATATTTTTCCATCATACTATCAAAATCAGCGAAAATTAAAGCATTTCGAGTAAATACTTTAAGTAAGCTTAATATTGACACCTGTTAGATTTGGTTGCATCTTAGTTTACAGTGAACAAAAACCAAACAAAAGGAATAATAAAAATGCTTAATCATTGGCACACTTTGATAAAAAATAAAGCAATTGATCAGGTTTCTACTTTGCTTGCTGACGACGTCACCCTATTTTCACCTGTGATCCATACACCTATCCAAGGAAAAAAAATGGTCAGCATGTACTTAACGGCGGCCTTTCATACATTTTTAAATGGTACATTCAATTACGATCGAGAGTTTTCAGGCGCTAATTCAGCGGTATTAGAGTTTTCGTTAAACATACAGGGTATCGACATCAATGGTATTGATATGATCACATGGAATGAGCAAGGAAAAATAACTGAATTCAAAGTAATGATCCGCCCTTACAAAGCGTTAAATATGATTAATGATCAAATGACAGCCATGTTAGCTAAGCTGAAACAATAGGGCGGTGTTTAAATTATTTGATTGCTTTGAAATTAGCGGCCTCAACAATTACAATAGATTTTTACTCATTTGAAAATAGCTAAAATTATGTCAGTTAAAGCGATTTATCCAGGTACCTTTGATCCTGTCACCAACGGTCACACCGATTTAATAGAAAGAGCAAGCCACTTATTCAGTGAGGTTGTTGTTGGTATTGCCGCTAGCCCGAGTAAACAGCCACATTTTGATTTAGCCGAACGGGTTGCTTTACTTGAAGCCGTCACCAAACATTTACCGAACGTTACCATCGCCGGCTTTAGTGGTTTATTGATAAATTTTGCTAAAGAGCATCAAGCAAAGGTGTTAATTCGTGGTTTACGTGCGGTTTCTGATTTTGACTACGAATTTCAGTTAGCCAATATGAATCGACGTTTAGCCCCAGATTTAGAGTCGGTATTCTTAACACCGGCCGAAAAAAATTCTTTTATATCTTCAACGTTAGTTAAGGAAGTGGCGTTGCACAATGGTGATGTCAGCGAGTTTGTTCATCCGATTGTAAAACAAGCACTTGATAGCAGTATGCGAAAAAATACAAAACAATAAGCACAATATTGCGCTCTGTCGTTTATTGTCATGTAGGCAAATGAACAACAGTCGCTTATTTGCCACTTTTGAGCTTAATATACTGAGTAATAGCTTAAAGTCACAAGTAGCAGATAAAAAGGCATTATGCTTATCTTGTCAGTAACGGGCGCAGGTAACAGGTGCAGGTAACAGGGAAAGTAAAAGTGGAAATGAAAGGGTAATAGAAGCCAGGTTTTCTCTTAATAAATATAAATAAGCGAGTACGTATTACGCACTCGCTTATTTAACCTTACGCTGGATAAGTGTTTCATAGTACTTAAAAATTAAATATATGAATTAACTTTATGCCTAATAACGACGTTATATCGAGATCAGGCCATTGGCTTATCCTTAGCTCAGGTTACTTATGTGCTAGCGCTTAAACAGCAACTACTTTATTAGCACATGGACCTTTTTGACCTTGGCCAACTTCAAACTCAACAGCTTGGCCGTCGGCCAATGTTGCGTATTCACCACCAGATTGGATCTCTGAATGATGAACAAATAAATCTTTGCTGCCATCTTCTGGAGTAATAAAGCCGAAACCTTTATCTGCATTAAACCACTTAACTATACCTTTGCTCATATTATTCTCTTTGTCTTCGGTGAAAAATATAATTCTGACTTGCTATCACCATTACAAATCAGAACTTAAAATTATTTGCGCTATTTTAGCAAAAAACAGTTTACGTTTTAACGTAGCTTACCATTTTTATTTTTAGTGTTAGCGACCTTTCGCGCTATAGCAAGTAACTCAGATGAAATATCATCGCTACCCGCTTTTATCAACTTGCTGACATCACCCGAAGAAAATAGCGAACCACGCTCAGACTTTACGCCTAACGAACGCACAAAATCTTTTGTTTTTCCGGTACTAGCTGTCGCAATATATTGAAAAATAATTTGTTCATTAAAGCTCTGAGGCTCTGCCTGCAGGGTAGCAATTTCATCGTTAATTGCTTTAACTTCTAACGTTAAGTTTTCAATTAATTCGGCAATATTTTCATAAGATTTCATTAAGTTATTTAACCTGATATTTGAATAAGAGTTCTGTAAACAACTAAAAACCTGCCATATGCATTGATTTATAATCCCAATAATGAAACTTTAGCGCTTTTCAGGCATTTTATAAAGTAATAGGCTCTAATACTCATAAAACAACACCGATAGGCATTAAAAGTGCCTTAATAGGCAATTCATTTATCGACAGCTCAAGTGCTTTATCTCTTACCGGATTATCTGAATTTATTCATGGCGTTCACTTTACAAGCGATAAAATACTGTCGTTAACAGTATAAGTGCCAAAATCAGTATAACCATACTGTGCAAAACACTATTGTACAGTGAATGAAAGTCAGTAAATAGCTTTTGAATGCCAATACTTTATGAAACAGTTCATTTTTTGTAAAGTATTGCTGGCCACACCAGCTTTTATCATGAGTGAATTCAATCACGTTGGTATTAATTTTCTTTTAAATCCAAACGATTAGCTTGGCTTATTGGCTCAAGATTAAAGTAAATCTGCTCTGAGCAGCTTTAATCGTGTTTATTTACTTGGCAAGGTTATTTAACATTATCGCCATGATTACCCAAGTAAAAACAGCAAAAGGCATTGCATAAGCAAAAAATCATGGTTAACGTATGACTAAAAATAGTGATACCTGCCCGTCGTGGAATTAACCCTTGATAATATTTGATGTTTTACTGTTAATCACTATGGCGTTTATTGCCATGTCGTTGATATACAGCACCATAAAGTTAGGTATATCCCCGATGCCAAGCTCAAAGAAGGCCTATAAAGCCATGCTAGCATTAGCGGATGAAACGGGTACTGGCCCTATTGTTGATTTTGGCAGTGGTTGGGGCAACTTTGTGATACCTATGGCCAAGCGTAATCCCCAAAGGCAAGTTATTGGCTATGAATTGTCTTTACTGCCGTGGCTTAGCTCAACATTACTTAAAAAAATAGGGCGTTTAAATAATCTCACCTTGTATCGGCAAAATTTTTATCAGGTAAACTTACCCGCCGCCGCAGTCATCGTTTGTTATTTATATCCGCAGGCAATGCACAAAATCAATCATAGACTACTGACCAAACAACCCAAGGTTGACTTTTTGATCAGCAATAATTTTGCCTTGCCATCATGCCAGCCTGAAAAAATAATACGGCTTGACGACTTCTATAAATCACCGGTTTATTTGTATAAAATTGCTAAAATAAAAGGTTAATTTACCGCCTTTAATTTACCGACTTTAGTTTATAGCCTTTAGTGCAAGAATAAACAGGGGAGCCCTGAACTTCTTTAAGCCGTTATTGGTTAGCGCTTTTGCTTTTAAGCGCTTTTTTCTTAACGGCAAGCTGCTTTGTGGTGACTTTTACTTTTGCTTTCAGTTTTTTATTCTGTACATTTTTAGGGGTGTTTTCTGGTAATACTTGGCATTGTGGACAAAACACTGAGCTGCGATTAGATTGACGAATTTCTTCTAATACGCTTTGGCAGCCATCACATTGCTGACCGGCGCGGCCATAAACAAAAAGTTTTTGGGCAAAATAACCTGGTTTACCATCTGCCTGTGTAAAGTCTTTTAAAGTAGTGCCACCGAGTGCAATGGCTGCAGCGAGTACCCGCTTAATAATATCGGTTAATTCATTAAACTTCGCTTCACTGATGCTATTCACTAGCGTGGCAGGATGAATGCTGGCGATAAATAGTGCTTCATTGGCATAAATATTACCAACGCCTACCACAACATGATTATCCATTAAGAAGGTTTTAACCGGCACTTTTCGGTTACCGGCTTTGGCAAATAAATGCCCATAAGTAAAGTCATCTGTTAGTGGCTCTGGGCCCAATTTGGTCAATAAGCCTTGCAAGTCATGATGTTCAGGAAACCACAATACAGCACCAAAACGGCGCGGATCATTTAATCTCAACATTTTGTCGTTCGCAAATAATAGCTCAAAATGGTCATGCTTTATCGCAGGTGTGTCGTGCTCAAGAATGCGCACTGACCCCGACATGCCTAAATGTAATAACAAGGTGCCACTAGAAAACCTGAGCAATAAATATTTAGATCGACGCTCTATTTTTTCTAAGGTTTGCCCAACAACACTATGCACTTCATCAGGAATAGGCCAGCGTAATTTGGCATTGCGAACCACCACGTGGGCCACTTCCTGCCCTGAAATATGGGGCGTAATACCTAAACGACAAACTTCAACTTCTGGTAACTCTGGCATAATACTATTATATCTCTGAATTTTAGCTATTTAATAATAAATTGGGAGGGGGAGGAAATTTTAAATACAAGTGATAGTATTCAGGAGTATTAATCCCAGAACACCACACATCAAGTATTGTAGCATGGCTTAAAGCGGGTCTTTTTAATTTAAAAAGGGAATTGAGTTTATTAGCATTGCACCATTGTTAATCGCTCTTTGGTAGTTGATTATCATTGTCTAAGCTGAAATTAATATCGCTATTTATCTTTGTTTGGCATTAAGGCTGATAAACCCAATAATAGTCGCTGTAGATGCTTGTTGGCCCATGACATTAATTAGTCTGCTAAACGGTTGACGGACTGAAGTTCGACCTACAAAAAATGGTTAATCCATCAGATTAATTTCCCATTTAACAGTTGCCCCATGCAGGTTGGACTTTAGTCCATCAAGTTAAATGAAATTTAACCGTGTATGGCATTAAGGCTGATAAACCCAATAATAGTCGCTGCAGATGATTGTTGTCCCATGATATTAATTAGTGCGCTAAACGGTTGACGGACTGAAGTCCGACCTACAAAAAATGGTTAATCCATCAGATTAATTTCCCATATAACAGTTGCCCATGTAGGTTGGACTTTAGTCCATCAAGTTAAATGAAATTTAACTGTGTTTGGCATTAAGGCTGATATACCCAAT